>JADFWI010000462.1 GCA_015222985.1 Pseudomonadota bacterium
ACCAGATCATCATAGGCCAGGACCTCGGCGCGGATGAAGCCTTTTTCCATGTCCGAGTGGATCACTCCGGCCGCTTCCAGGGCCGTAGTCTCTCCGGGAATCAACCAACAGCGCACTTCATCGTTGACCACAGTAAAAAATGAAACAAGCCCTAACAAATCGCAGGAATTGTGAATCACCCGTTCCGCGGCAGGGCTCTCCACGTCATAAGCTGCGAGAAATTCTCCGGCCTCTTCCGGAGAGAGTTCGGAGAGATCCATTTCCAGTTTTCCACGAACCGCCAGGGCATTGGAAAAGGCAGGGGGGCCTTCCCATACCGGGATGTCGTCATTTTCCTCGCCATTGTTGAAAACGGTCAGGACCGGTTTGGCGGAAAGAAGGGCATATCCTTTCAAAAGCGGGGCCCGAGCCAGCTCAGGCCGGTCCCGCAGGGGCCTCTCGTCTTCAAGGACCTTGAGGCATGCTTCCAGCAGTCCCAGCTCCTCATCATTTTTCTTCTTTCCACGCTTTCTGTCCAGACTGATGCGTTCGATTCGCTTCTCTACAACCACAAGATCAGCAAAGATCATCTCACTTTCAAGGCTGATCAGGTCCTCTCTGGGGTGATGGGCCTGGTCTCCGGGTTGATCAAAATTTCGCACCACGTGGACCAGGGCATCCGAGGGACGAATCTCACTCCAAAGGCCTTCGTCTCGCTTTCCGTCATGGCCAAGGCCCTTTGCCGTGCGGGGGAGAATGTATTCCAACCGGGCGTACACGGTCTTTTTTGGTTTGATGAGTTTGCGTAAGGCATCCACCCGTTGATCCGGCACTCGAACCGTGCCTATAGCGGGCCCCTTTTTGGCCCACTGTTCTGGTTTGCTGCTGGTAACTATTTGAAAGATGGTGGATTTGCCTGATTCAGGAAGGCCGACGATTCCGAGTCTCATGGTTTATGAACGCACCAGATTCTATCGCAATTTTCAGCAAGGTTTCTTTCAACGATCGACTATGATATAAACTATCACAGACCGTGTGGCAAGATTTTGTGTCAGGCGGCATTTTCACACAACGAGCACAGGGAGTATCTTGAAGTGAAGCGAACGGTTAGCCTTGTCTCTTTTGTCCTTTTAGCTCTTGTCATATCGACGGTAAGCCATGGGGCCGATGGATTCCCGAAACCAAAAGGGCTTGTCAATGACTTTGCCAACGTCATTGAACCTCAATATGAACAGAGATTGACGCAGGTGACGGGCGAGCTTTTGAGAAAGACAGGTGTCACCGTGGTCGTAGTTACCATGCCGGACATTGAAGGTGAAGATTACAACGAATACGCAAACCGCCTGTATGCTGCATGGGGAATCGGAAAAAAAGGGGAAGATC
Source organism: Pseudomonadota bacterium (assembly GCA_015222985.1). Lineage (GTDB taxonomy): Bacteria > Desulfobacterota > Desulfobacteria > Desulfobacterales. Next base: position 1,363 of record JADFWI010000462.1, read on the forward strand.
GAGGCGTACTTATCTTCGTAGCAGTAAAAGAACGCAAAATGCGCATCGAGACCGGATACGGTGTAGAGGGAATAATTCCCGACGGCCTTGCAGGGGAGATCCGTGACCAGTATATCGTCCCGTATCTGAAGCAGAATCGTTTCGGGGAAGGGCTCTTAAATGGCACCCTTGCAATAGCACAGATCATTGCCAAGGATGCGGGCGTAGGCCTTACAGGCCAGGAGCCTGTCAGAAGAGCCCCGAAGCAGCGCTCCGGCCTTCCCGGTTTGTTGATCACTTTGATCTTTCTGGGGCTCCTCTTTTCCATGGGTAGGAGACGAGGCGGCATGTGGCCGCTTTTGTTGCTCCTGTTCATGGGCGGCCGTGGCGGCGGCTATGGCCGTGGCGGTTTTGGGGGCAGCTTTGGCGGTTTTGGGGGCGGCTTCGGCGGTTTTGGCGGCGGTTTGAGCGGAGGCGGCGGGGCTGGCGGGAGTTTTTGAAGGGATCCTTTCAAGGAGTATAGCTCATGTCCAGGATACCAAAAG
>JADFWI010000463.1 GCA_015222985.1 Pseudomonadota bacterium
AAAGCAGGACTTCCGCTGATGCCGGAACTCACGGACGAAGTCTTGGGGCATGTCAAGATCGGTGAGGAAACGAAGAAACTCCTAGATACAGTTCGCAAGCTGTTTTCCGGCGCAGAAGACGCCACGATCGAAGACTTTATGAGCGAAATCGTTGATCTTCTCTCCATCGCTGAGAGAAGAACACAGTGTGGGGCCACGCAGCCAAACGTTTCCGTGGGGGATCAGAAGAGAAGCTCTGCGGAACTTCAGGATGCCCTTGGCGAAATAAAGCAAGCCGTCTCATCCTCTATTGGCGAAAAGGAAGTCGACGCTACAACGCACCAGCAATTCGTCAGAGCAATTCACAGTTCGCTGCAGGCGGGTAAGGCTGGTAGGGGTGTCGATTACTTCGTCCTCAACTATGACACGCTAATCGAAGATGCGCTGGGGCTTGAGCGAATTGTCTATTTCGATGGCTTCACCGGTGCGGCAACCGGTTGGTGGGAACCGAGCACGTTTAGGACTGATGGAAAGGCCGCACGAGTCTTCAAGATTCATGGATCAATTGACTGGTGTCTGCTTGAAGGTGACTCCCTACCGAGACGAATTCGTTCGGGAATCAAGACTGAGTCCGCCAAGAACCACGTTCTGATCTACCCCGCCGCAACAAAATACCAAGAAACACAGCGTGATCCGTTTGCTCAGATGCTTATCCATATGCGTCAAAGCCTTTGCCCCAGCGAGGGAAAGGAAATGGTTCTGGCGATTTGCGGATACAGTTTCGGCGACTCACATATTGACTTGGAAATCGAAAACGCCTTGCACCAATCAGAGGGCCGCCTGACAATCGCGGCATTTGTGGAGACTGACGAGCCGAAAGGGAAATTGAAGGAATGGTTGACCCATCCCGCGATCTCGGAACAGATTCGAGTATACGCGAAGAAAGGCTTCTTTCATGGCGACAAAAAGCTCAAGTTGGATGATGAGATTCCGTGGTGGAAGTTCGAGATTCTAGCAAGGCTGTTGGGAGGGGAACGATGAAGGCGAAAAGAAACCCCAACGAGCCAATCTCGAATCTGGAAATTGGCGCGGTGATCGAGGTCGACGGAACGCATATAATTGCCGAACTTGATCCGAAGATTACAGAACTCACTCGCGTTTACGGTGGGATCATCTATCCGATTGGTCAATTTGGCTCGATCATCAAGATACACTACGGCGCAAGACTGATATTCGGCTACGTGGGGCGTCTCCGCATGAAGTCCGAGTATGAACGCGAAAAGGGGCTTACCCCGGAATCAAGTGGAAGCGCGCGTATCATTGAGGCCGACCTGTTCGGTGAGGGTGAATGGCTTTTCGATACCGACAAGAACGAGTGGAAACTGGCATTTGAGCGGGGCGTCACCACCTTTCCTTTGCCTCAGCAAAAGGTTTATCTGACACCGCGCTCCGATCTCGGTTTTATCTATGGTGAAGGAACTGGGCCAGTAATTCTCCTCGGTGAACATGTTGGGTCCGGCGGAACTCCTTGCTACGCTGAAATGAATGAACTTCTCGGAAAGCACACGGCGATATTGGGGTCTACTGGAGCCGGAAAGTCGGGAACAGTTGCCGCACTCCTTCACGCAATCCTTGATAGGGGGAGCGATGCAGGACATCAGAACTGGCATCCTCAAATCGTCGTTCTCGATCCGCATAATGAATACGGTGCGGCCTTTCCGGATCATGTCAGGTTATGTACTGACGAAAACTCGCTTAGCCTTCCCTACTGGCTTCTGAACCTCCAAGAGACAGTCAATCTTCTTATCGGAAAGACTGAGTTCGTTGCAACATCACAAGCCAATATCGTGAAGACTGCCATCTTGTTCGCACGGCGCGATGCCGCGCAGACGGTGAATCTCAATGAAGCGGAGATTAACGTTGATTCACCTGTTCCGTACAAACTAGACAGATTCGTCCACCATGTCGAAAACAGCACCAATAAGCCTACGCAGGCGAGCAAACAGGAGCCATGGAACTCGATACTCCACAAGATTGAGGTATTGAAGAATGATTCCCGACTTGCATTCATGATGCAGGAATGGGATGGCGTCGCCGATCCTTTGCCGGAGATCGTGAAGCAATTCCTTGGAGATAGCGATCCCATCCGAATCGTCGACATATCCGGCGTCCCAAACGAAGTGGCAGGTGCGGCAAGTTCCGCGATTGCTCGAACGCTTTTCTCCGTAAAACTCTGGCAGACACGCGAGGAACGTGAAAGCAACCCGGTTCTGCTTGTGTGCGAGGAAGCGCATCGCTATGTGCCGAATCGTGGCGAAGCGCAATACGAAGCCGCCCAGGATGCAATCCGACGTCTTGCCAAAGAAGGGCGCAAGTACGGCATCGGCCTGATGCTCGTCTCGCAACGACCGAGTGAGGTGGAGGCGACCGTGCTTTCCCAGTGCAATTCATGGATCGTCTTGCGTATCACCAACGACTCGGATCGTAGCCATGTGCAAGGGATACTGCCGGATTCCCTGGCAGGATTAACTAAGGTGCTTTCCGGGCTTCGTCGACGGGAAGCAATCTTTGTGGGACAGGCCGCCGTCCTGCCGTCACGCATATTGATTCGCGATCTCGTCAAGGACGGCAAACCGCTGCCCCGCTCTCAGGACATAGATTTCGATACGGGATGGCAAGGCAGCCCGATAACCGACGAGCACTTGACGGAGGTAGGCAAGAGGTGGCGTCTGCAGAGCAGGGATGTGTGATGCAACGTGGGCCTAACCATAATAAGGATTGAGTCGATCCTGGAAGGTCGATCTCAATCCATTGTTCAAGAAGCCCGGTTGTGTGCGAGGCTTTGTGGTATAG
>JADFWI010000070.1 GCA_015222985.1 Pseudomonadota bacterium
TGATTGTACCGTCACTGCTAATCCAGTGTAACGAAATAAATGTAATTAAGTATAAGACAGTGCGGACGCGTGAATCAATCGATCATTCTTGTAATCTCGTTTTAGGAACTCTTCTTCTTGAGCGTTTAGAAGCTTTGATAATTTCATGAGCTAGTAGGAATAAAGCGACTGCAGCGAGAACACTTACCCAATCGCTGATGGTCAAGGGAGCAAATCCTAAAAACCTATTGATGGAAGGAGTGTATATTACTGTCATGGTGAATCCAATTGAGATCACAATTGACCATAGTATCTTATTGTTACTCCAAAAATTACTATTGAAAAATGAATCATAGGTGTACCTTCTAGATAATATGTTGGTAAACTGACAGAAGACAATAGTAGCGTAACTTAAGGTAGTAGCTCTTGAGTACAGATCGTGTGTCATTGTAAGTTCAGCACCCGTGCGCCCCATGAACACCACGAAATTTACAAAAGCAAGAGCTCCCATAAGAAATCCCAAGAAGAGGATATCAGACAATGTGTACCTGTTTAGGATGTGTTCTTGCTGTCTTCGGGGTGGAGAGGTCATTAGATCCTTTGAACCCGGATCAAAGGTAAGAGCGGTAAGCGGTAAAATCTCTGCCAGCAGGTCGATTGCCAGTATCTGAATAACCAGGATTGGGATTGGCCAGCCAAACAAGGCTACCCCGGCCAGTCCCAGAAGAACGATAGACAGTTCCCCAATGTTGCTAGTCAGAGATGCGATTATTGTTTTCTTTAGATTTTCGTAAATTGTTCTGCCTTCTCGTATTGCATATATAAGTGTTGAGAAGCTGTCATCCAGCAGTATAAGTTCAGAGGCTTCCTTGGCAACGTCAGTACCAATACTCCCCATGGCAACGCCAATGTGGGCACTTTTTAGAGCCGGGGCATCATTGACCCCATCTCCTGTAACTGCAACCACCTCCCCTTTGCTTTTTAACGCTTTTACAATTCGTAGTTTATCTTCTGGGGAAACTCGGGAGAAAATAAGAGACTGATGATCTTCCATAATTTCTGTGAGTTTTTCGTCCTTGGTTTCAGACAACTCTTGTCCGGTCATTACAACTACCTCTTTGTTTTCGGGGGAGAGGGCAATTTGCTTTCCTACTGCTTGTGCTGTGATGGCATAGTCGCCGGTCATTATAAAGGTTCTAATATGGGCTTCATGCGCATCTTCTATTGCCTCTTTAACACCTTCCTTTGCAGGGTCATTCATTGCCATCAACCCTAAAAAAATTATGTTTTTCTCCGCATCATCCATTTCGTAATCATGTTTATCATCTTTTAATTCCCTGTATCCGAATGCCAGGACACGCATCGCCTGCTTGGAGTAATCGACGTTTAGCGTGTTCAGCATTTCAGCATTCTTCTTTGTGAGCTTGGCCGCTTTACCTCGTTTGTAGATGTATTTGCTCACTTCGAGAACAGAATCGATTGCTCCTTTCATGCAGAGGACTTTCTTACTACCAAACTGTCGAATAGAACTCATCCTTTTACGCTCAGAATCGAAGGGGAACTCCTTGAGCTCCGGATTTTCCTCGTCCTCTTTGGGAGAGCGTGTGCCTAGCTTCGTTGATACAGTGATAAGGGCAGCCTCGGTTGGATCACCAATAGGATACCAGCCTGGGTGATCATTATCAGGTTCATGAATTTCTGCATTAGATGCCATGGTGGCGGTATCGAGCATGATTTCTATTCTCTCGATCTCCCGCTCTGTCAGTTTCTCACCTTTTGAATCTAGTATGTCTCCCTCTGGCTCGTAGCCAACCCCCGATACTTCATATTGATGGCCATCAAACCAAATGTATTTTACAGTCATTTCATTTTTGGTAAGGGTACCCGTTTTATCTGTACAAATAACATTAGTTGATCCCAGGGTCTCTACAGACGATAATTTCTTAATAACGGCATTTTTCTTGGCCAAACGGGCTACACCATTCGATAGTGCTACGGTTATTTGCATTGGAAGCGCCTGGGGAACAACAGCAACTGCAA
>JADFWI010000071.1 GCA_015222985.1 Pseudomonadota bacterium
CACGTTCTTTGAACAAGATGATAGTCAGATGTTCGAAAAAGGCAAACCACTCGAAAGGGTGGGACGCAAAGCCACTGGCCTAAGTCCGAAGTTTTAAGGATAGGGTAGCAGGGTTGCCGAGCAGATGCAGCGCCTCTTTGAAGCTGTGTTTTGCGCGGCCAAAGAAGTACTGGAGGTGCTGCAATGTCACCACGATTTTACATAGCAAAGTCTTTACGAACCCGGGTTTTCAGTCTTTCCTTTTTTCGGTTTCTGTCCTTTGTCATTCTCCTCTCTGGTATCCTGGTATTTCCTCAAAATGCCTGTGCAGTAGAGGTAACATTGGCCTGGGACGCCAATGGCGAAGAAGACCTTGAAGGTTACAGGATTTTTTATCGCGAAGATGGCCAGAATCACGATTACGATAATCCGGCCTGGCAAGGCACTGCCACAACATGCACGATTTCGGGTCTGGATGACAATACGACTTACCATTTTGTGGCAAGGGCTTATGATACTTCGGATAATGAAAGCACCGATTCCGATGAGGCCACATATCAGAGTTATACGCTCCTGTTAAGCACATCGTCAGACCGCTCAAACTCAGTGTCATTGCAGAGTGAAACAGTGACTGGTAACATCTTTGTCTTCACCGGCCCTGATGAAGGTGTCGAGCAGGTGAGTTTTTATCTGGATGACCCGGACATGAACGGAGCCCCTCGGCAGGTCGAAGAAGTCATCCACTATGATTTTGCGGGCACTGCCGGTGATGACTCTGCCAACCCTTTTGATACTACTCAGATCTCCAACGGGCAACACGAGATCACCGCGTTCATCGAGTTGACGGCCGGTGGCAGTCGAACTGTGAGCGCTACATTTACCGTAGCCAACAGCACAAACACGCCGCCCACAGCCGACAACCAGTCCGTAAGTACCCATGAAGACATATCCGTGAGTATGACACTGACTGCCACCGATGTTGATGGAGACAGCCTTACGTACACGTTAGTCGACCAGACGTCGCATGGAACATTATCAGGCACGGCCCCCAACCTGACCTATTCGCCCGACGTGAACTACAACGGTTCAGACAGTTTTAGCTTCAAAGCTAACGATGGCCAGAGTGACTCGGAACTTGGCACTGTAAGCATTACGCTAACCGCCGTAAACGATGCCCCCGTAGCCAATGATCAATCTGTCTATACAGACGAAGACACGGCAATTAGCGGTACTCTGGACGCCAGTGATGTAGATGGTGACGCACTCACGTATGTGCTTGTAACCAGTGGAAGCAAGGGCACGGCATCGGTAACCAATTCATCAACCGGCGCCTTCATATACACCCCAAATCAAAACGCTAATGGTACTGACACCTTCACCTTTAAGGCCAATGACGGCACCACAGACTCGAACACAGCAACGGTTACGGTGACTATTACTCCTGTAAATGACGCCCCCGTGCTTGACAGCATCGGCGCAAAGAGCGTAGACGAAGACTCGCTGCTTACATTTACCGTCACGGCAACAGATGCGGACGGCGACACGCTCACATACTCTGCCGGAAACCTTCCTACGGGCTCAAGCTTTGATGCTGACACACAGAGCTTTGCCTGGACCCCGGGCTACGGTTCTGCCGGAAACTATACGGTAACCTTTACGGTGACTGACAGCGGCACTCCGGCCCAGAGCGATTCCGAGCAGGTAACGATCACTGTGGGTGACGTTAATAGACCGCCTACAGCCGATGCAGGTGACGAGCAGAGCGTTGACGAGGGAGATACGGTTACTTTGGATGGCTCAGGTTCATTTGATCCTGACGGCACCATTTCTTACAGTTGGTCCCAGCAAGCAGGGCCGACCACAACATTGTCTGATGCATCGGCAGTCCGGCCTTCATTCACGGCTCCGGATGTTGAAGAGGATGGCGCAACGCTATCCTTTCAGTTGACAGTGACCGACAATGGTGGACTCGAATCGACAGCCACCTGCATTGTGTATGTTTCCTGGGTAGACGACTCCCCTGCCCTCACCAGCCTGTCCATTAGCGGGTCGAGTTCGGTAGCGGAAAACAGCACCTCTAACTACACAGCCACGGCCACATTCAGCGACGGGAGCACTCAAACTGTTACCGCAAGCGCTGACTGGAGCGAGGAGTCATCTTATGCCGGCATTAGCGGTAGCGGCGTGCTTTCCGCGTCAGAGGTAACTGGCGACGAGACAGTGACTATTACGGCAAGCTATACTTCTTCTGGTGTGACAAAGACGGATCAGAAGTTGGTGACGATCACAGATGTGCCGGAATCCAATCTTCCCTCTTCAACACCGGTTATCGCATCTCCCTACGACGGCCAGATGGAGTGTGACCTTATGCCGAGCATTACCACCGAGGCTTTCTCAGATCCTGATGGGGACCCGCAGAGCCAAAGTCAATGGCAAATCAGCAAACAAGAGGACATCTCGTCCCTGATTCTTGATATTACTACCACCGATCAGCTCGTAGAACTGCCCGTTCCCCACACGATGCTTGAAGCAGACACGACATATTATGTGCGCGTCCGATTTTACGATGTACATGGTGAGGCCTCTGACTGGTCAGACACTGTTGAGTTCACCACCACTATTGACGACAACGATGTTGACGGTAACGGTGTCCCAGACGATCAGGAAGTTGGCGACGATGTGGACCTCAATGAAGATGGCGTTGCTGACAACGACCAGCCAGGCGTCATCAAATGCGCACAATACGTTTCTAACAATGTCACCGTTGGCGTTGGCAAGGCGTCTAATTCCGTAACTGCCATAGAAAGCGTTGAAACGATTGAGCCATCAAGCGTTTTTGACAATCCCTTGGTAGAATTCACAACAGGGCGCAATATTATCAAACAAAAAAGCTTGATATTCGGACTGTTTTCCTATCGGATTCGCGTGAACGAGCCCGGAGCTTCAGCTACGGTGAAGATTTATTTCTCGAAAAAGATTTCACCGGGTTCAATCTTCTGCAAATATGACACGGTCAGTGGCTGGCAGGACTACTCCGAACATACGATTTTTGAGAAAAATCGCAGGTCTATTACCCTGGAAGTCAAAGACGGCGGCTATGGGGATAGCGATGGAGTGGCCAATGGCATCATCCTCGATCCAGGTGGAATTGCCGAAACAAGCAGTGGAGAGGATGGATCTGCCTTGAGTGGTGACACAAGCATTGGATGTTTCATTAATACTGCCGGATTTGACTCAGACTCATGTGAGGAGTCCAGCAAAATCGTCGGCTCATGTGAGCCCGTTATGCGACTAATAGTAGTCCCTCTGGTAGGAATCAGGTATGTTCTTGTTAATGCTTTTGGGACGACCGGCACCGTAGCCGGACTCCTGCTCGCAGCGTTGTTTCTGGCTGGCTTGCTACGGAACCATGGCAGGTTACTCTCAGGAAGTCAGGAATCATAGAGCGCTGGATGATCGTCCAAGCAACTGACCCCGCACAAGAAGCAATCGGGGTCAGTTGCTTTTTTTGCGAGCCCTCAAGTCTTTCTCATGAAGGTTTCATAACTTGAACGATAGATACTGGTAAGAGTCAAAAATGCTGTGATGACCAGGGGACCGTATATAATTCCCAAGATCCCGAAGACCTTTAGGCCACCCAGAACGGAAAGAATGACCAGGAGTGTGTGCATCTTAACCTTGTTTCCCACGAGTCTGGGTTTGACTACATATTCTATGGTAGAGGAAATAACCAGGAAAAAAACGATGAAGAAAATACCTGCTGCTATCCTACCCTTCAGGAACAGATAGATAGAAGCCGGAATAAAGACAGCGCCAATGCCCGCAATGGGGAAAAACGCCAGTATGGCCATGATTGAGCCCCAAAGGAAGGGCGAACCTAGACCAAACAGAACAAAAACAACGCCTCCCAGAGTTCCTTGAATCAGCCCTGATATACCGTTTACTACAAGGACTACCGAGGCCATGGCATGGAATTTGTCCATGAGTTTTCTGTCTTGATCCTCAGGAAGCGGAGAAAGCTCTATAAAGAAAGCGATAAGATCTTTGCCGTCAATTAACAAGAAGAAGATGATCAGGAGCATAAAGGCAAAGTTAATGACAAACTTCAAGACGTTTGTAGCAACGGTGCTCACTTGCTCGTAGAGAAACAGGCCGACGAACCTTCCAAGCTCGGACAGGCCCTTGTTGAGGTGCTCAACGCTTAGCTTGATGTCAAAGTTTGCAAGAATGCCTTCGATACGTCCCACAATTTGGCTGTTCTGCAAGAGTTCCTTAAAATCCTGGTTTATGGCAGCATTGGTACCCATGACATACAGGTTGTATGCTTCCTTGGAAAGGGCGCCTATTATGAACACCAATGGCACAAAAACCACCAAAAAAATAATTGTACACGTGATCAGAGAAGAAAGTACTGGCCGCATCTTCTTGGCAAAGAAGCTGTAGACCGGATAGAAAATACCAGTCAACACAAAGCCAAGGACCAGAATAGACACAAAGGGCCACAGGACTTTGCCCACAAGAAAGATAGTAATCAGGAATATGATGATGAAGTACCTGAATATCATCTGTGTGGAGGCTTGTTCAGGCGTTTCATGGCCCAGGTTCTTATCCATGGTAGTCATCCTTCCACCTATTTTGGCCGTCTTCTCTCAAGGCTCCACGCAAGGAGACTCGTGACAATGAAGGCCAGAATCCCTGCCATGGCCGCGCTGCGCCACGGCGTTTTTCCCTTCATCAGACTCAAGGCGGGTACGAATATCAGTATCCAGCAGGCAATGTGCCACGGCTTTACAAGGCCGGCAACGGATCTCCCTACAAGCCTTTCCCAGCTTCTACGCAAACTTCCTCTCTGGATCTCCCTGACAAGCTCCTTTGCCTCAAGATCCGTATGAATTGAATATCCTTTATCTTGCTCAATATTGTGGTCATAATGTTCCCTTTTCTCCAACGATCCATCCACTCTCCAATACGTCCACGTGCCATCTCTTTTGCCGATAACCCAGTGACTTTCAAGCGCCTTTTGGCCGCTGCTATGCCAGTCTGTCCACTTGCCATGCATCTTTCCATAGAGGAATTCGCCCTCCGTAATCCTGGCTCCGTTTTCGGTCCACTTCATCCAAATACCGGTTTTTTTCTCTTTTGTGTATTCCCCTTCTAATTGCTTCTGTCCGTTCTTGTACCAGAACACCCATTTTCCATGCCGTTTTCCTTCAAGCAGGCAGCCCTTCGCATAAATGGATCTTGGCCGCCAAAAACATGGCCCCCTTGACCAATAGAACGTGACTTTTTCAGGCTTTGGCATTGTTCCGTTCACACTAATGAAAACTCAGTTCAAGTTTGCTGACATTGCCTACTCCCAGGCTTCCAAGGGATCTGTATTTGGGCGGGATGCTCTTTGTCGAAATCCATGACTCACGGTCCGGATCATACTTGAAGTACAATAAGGTTGTATATCTGAACACGGGCACACCAGGTATTCGGTAGCGAACCACCAACTTCATGTAACAGTGTTCCCTTTGCTGGATTCCACCAGCAGGGCCAGGGATATCCGGGACCTGCAACCTGACAGGAGTTGCCTCGGATTCAACCCTCTGGTGGATTTCAGGCAGGTTGGCCAACAATGCCACCTGGCCGGCCCAATACCAAAAGGCGTCCACTTTGTATATGACCGCATTCAAGGTTCCTTGGTTCCTGACATGGATGCCGGCGCAGTCAGGAACGATTATAATGACAGGTCGAGAAATCCCAAAATATCCCAGTACGACGAGGAGGAGGAGTAATATGCAGCCGCCACCAATCGCCCCTTTCTTAGTGAGGTTTCGGAGCTTTTCCTTGAAATAGTCTACCTCCTTACTCATGATACCGTTCTACCCTGTCGTTTTTTACAGCTACCAGGATATAGAGCCGGGGCTCATCAATCAGATCTTGAATCTCGAATCCATAGGGCTCAAACAAGTCTTGAGCCTCCGATCGCTGCGGAAAATCATCCAAAGGGAAAGGGGACTTCTCTTTCAATGAGTCAATAAACGATTTGCCCATAGGATGACTTATCACCATGCGCCCATTTAGTTTCATCATCCGGCTAACATTGGCAATACTGCTGTCTTTGTCCACAATATTGGGATAACAGGCGTTCATCATGACTACATCAATACTCTCGCTAGAAAGACTTATGTTCCGGACGTCCGCAGCAATGGCAAGTGCATACGGATAGTGTTTTCTGAGGTGCACCAACATAGCCTCCGAAAGGTCACAGGCAAATATCGTCCGTGGTTGATAAGCCCGGATCAACGGAATCAGTATGCCTGTGCCCGAACCTACATCCAGAACAGTCTCTCCTTTGTTGATCCTGGCTGAAGCCACAATCTTTTCCAAGCGTTCAGGCACGCCTTCGGGCAGAGGCGGATCAAAGACGTGGATAAGGCCGCTGAAGAAATCCCGTTGGACCTGATTGATTCTCCTGATTTCGTCCTTAGTCGGCTTCATGCCCGAATCCGTTCACAGGAGTCCCTTTTCCATGAGAAAACTCATAGTCCTGTGACTGATTGTTGCGGATTGGCTGATAGCACGCGAAAAGCCATCCATGGCACCGGCGGAAGCGTTTGAATCGACCATGGTCAGACCATTGTCGAGTTCTTCTCGAATGTTCGCCCATTCCTCTTGCGGTGAGACCTTGTGGGCCAGTCCGATGTCTTGATACAAAGATCTCAAGAAAGTGGAAAAGACTTTGTTCGCCCCTCCTTTTTCACTATCCGAAAGCCCCTCAATCACCATGGCCAGTTGCGAAGCCACTATGAGGCTGGCCTTCATTCTTTCACCCATCATGAAACCGAGGATCGCCTCTTTCTCTGTCATGTGCCCTCCCATCGTCGTTGCTTCGTTCAGGAGTCAAAAAGATCCTTTTCAGCCCGACGTGTTTCTTTAACAAAGACCTTGACTTTCTCATAGTCCTTTTTGAATCGAACAGGTTGTCCATTTCCATCTCGTGCGTTGGTTCTTGTGCAGCTATCTACACCAAAGGGTTTGACAGCCATTACCCCTTCATAGACATTCTCTGGTGACAGTCCGCCAGCCAGAATGACAGGGATTGAACTCGACTCAACAAGCCGACCGGCCGATATCCAATTGCACGTGAATCCTGTGATGCCCAAATACCCTTCAACCGGCTCATTGCCAAGCCACGTGTCGGTTAGAAAATAATCGCTTGCGGCCTCAAAACATCTGGCGATTTCCAGTGTCGGAATCCTCTCAATGCTTGTTGGGGTGGGAATGGGAACAGAGCGCATAAGCTCAATTCTTGGGAATCGCTCTTTTATTGAAATCTGAAGTTCAACAAGAGCCTCCCAAGGCATCCTGCCGCCTTGGGCAGTATACAGAGATTCGCAAAAATGTACAATATCCGGCTCGTAGTATTCAATGGCCTGAAACAACACGTCTTTTGTATCAAATAGCGGAATCAGACTGTGCTTCACCCGACTTGCCTTTGAGACAAGGATTGCCTCCTTTACGGCCGGCGACTTCCAGTCTTTCTCGGAGAGGATAACACTTCCAATGCGGTCAACACCAAGCTCGATAACTCCCTCGGCCTCCCTGGGATCCTGTATCTCGTAGATCTGAACGGCGATTCTTGTTTTTTTCATTGCCGGAGGCCGTTTGGGTTTCAATCTCGCAACCTGCAATCCAGAATTTCCTATCGCCATCCACCGAGCAAATGAAGATGGACGTGAAAGATGGCCTGGCCGCCGCCCCGCTCCACATTAAAAAGGAGTTTGTATCCTGATGCGGCAATACCCTGGTCCTTCGCCGTCTCCTGACCCTTGAGAATCATCTGAGAGATGATCTCTTTGTCCTTATCCGTGACCTCATTGATACTTCGGATATGTATTCTGGGCACAATGAGCAAATGAACAGGGGCTTCGGGATAGATGTCTTTAAATACGACCAGGGATTCGCCCTTGAATAAAAAATCAGCCGGTTTTTCCCCTCTGATGATTTGACAAAAAAGGCAATCCTTTTGCATATTCCGCATCCCTCCTCACCTGACAGCAATTATTGATCCGCTTCACATGACGACGTAGAGAATTATGGTGGGCGTTCACAGGTTCAGGGTTACCTTTCTTGCGTTGACCCGCCTGCGGCGGGATCAAACCACCAATCAACGGTTCAGATTTTGGGTAAACCCTGAACCCTTGAACTTCTGAATCCGTGAACGATTACGAATTGTATCAGGTTCGTTTGCGCGTCCTGTCAAGCGATGGGCGAAATTTTCCCCGAACTCCCCCGATTTTCTTGTCTGCCTTCTTGTGTTTGTCATAGTCAGGATCCCTCAGGATCTTGCGCTCGACGTCCTTGACTCTGGCCTTTTGCATCTGTTCCAAAATCTTTTCTTCCTTGGGCCGAATAGCCTTCTTGACCTTTTCCGTCTCCTCTTTTGCCTTCTTGACCTTGTTGAGTTCTCTGGTGATTTCCGGCCTCAGGGAAGATTCAGTTTTCTCCTTCTTCTTTGTCATGACACACCTCTATGTTGGCAGTTTCTTGGTAACTTTTCAATAATATGGGGTTACGGCAACCGCGCTGCCGGAACTTCTCGAGTTATTTCCTTTCGCCCTGATCTGTCTATCCAGGTGCGAAACATCTCGCAAAAACCCATCGCCTTCGGGTCCATGCGAAGTTGTTCCAGGCCATACTTCATTTTCAGGGACCAATTCGGGTATTCATTGGTGGTTCCCGGCAGATTTTGCTGCCTGTCATCCTTAAGCAGGTCTTCCTGGCTCAACACAAAGAGCTTGGCCGACGCCAGGGCAAGAAAGCCCACCACGGCATTGTGAATCTCACCAGTAATCTCAGGATAGGCCTTTGGGTCTGTGCCACACTCAACAGAAAGAAGGCCCATCTCATGCAGCAGCTTCAGCAACTTCTCCTTGTCTGCCTCCCTTTCAGCAGCAGCCCCGGCAATAGCCTGTTTGTTTTCGAACATCCCTGCATCCTTGCGAATCTCGATGTCCCTGTGCGTCCAGAATCCGGCCAGGGTGGGCAGATCGTGGGTGGCAGCCGTAACTAAGGCCAGTTCGGGATAATCCGTCGTCCGAATGAAGTTCTCCTGATCATCCTTTTCAAAATAGAGGAGCCTATAGGAGAAGACGTTCGCTTCAGTCAGTCTTTTGCGTATGTACGGTGGCACGGTTCCGAGGTCTTCACCAATGATGACCACCTTGCTTCGCACGCTCTCCAAGGCAAGAATCATGAGCAAATCCTCAAAGGGCTGTGACACATAAGCCCCTTTTCCCGGGGGCTCCCCCTCAGGTATGTAGTAAAGATGAAAAAACCTCATAACATGATCAATTCGCAAGGCCCCTCCAAAGGAGCAATTCTTCCGAATCTCTTTGACAAATAGGTCATAGCCGCTTTCTCGGAACCTTTCTGTGTTGGGGGGAGGGAAACCCCAGTCCTGACCGTGTTGTGAGAATGCGTCCGGAGGAGCTCCCACCCGGGCATTGGGAACAAAATAGTCCTGATAGGCCCAGAAGTCAGCGCCGAACCGGTCGATGGCCAATGCCAGATCATGGTACAGGCCGATACACATCCCCTGTGTCTTTGCATAGTCCTGGACTTGAGCAAGCTGTTCCTCTAACTGCCATTGCACATATTTGTAGAAAAGGACCTCCTGCCAGTGTTCCTCTCGAAATTGCCGGACTGCTTCCGTGTCAGGCCGGTGATATTCCGGGGGCCATTGCGGCCAAATCCATACGTTTTGATTGCCGGAGCGCATGAATGTCTCTAAAGCGCTGAAGGTGGCGAAGTGGTCCAGCAATTGGCCTTCGCTTTGGAAATAGGCTTCCAGTTCCTTTTGCCGGTTGGTTTTTTCCCCTTGCCTGTTCCAGTGGTTCTTGAGAAAGGCCTGGAAGGTCAGCCTCAAAACATCTTCCTTGAGCGCCGCCACCCCTTCGTATTGCACCTTTTCAGATCTCCTGAACTCGGCTAGCAGCTCTTGAGTGTCTGGTGTCTCAATCAGATGCTGCGCATCCGGCGAACATCGAAAATCCTCCAAAGCAGGAATATCCAGGTAGATAAAATTGCGGTAAAACCGGCTGATTGGGAGATAAGGGCTTATGTTATAAGGACTACGGTTAAAGGTGGCATGGAGTGGATTTAAGCCGATAATATCTCCGTGAAGGTCTTCTGACACCCAGTCTACAATTTTTTTCAGGTCGCCAAAATCACCGATACCCCAGTTCCTCTCGGAACGGACCCCGTAAAGGCTTATGGCAATGCCGGCAGTGCGCCCGTCTTGCTGTAACGCAGGCGGGACGTAAGTTTTATGAGGACATATGGCTACAGATATGGTCTGCGACTCATGCAAGCCTCCAGTTGTTACTGACAGATGAAACCGGTAATACCCGAGAGCATCGAGTTGTGGGAAGGGCAAACTCCATCTATAACAAACCTTGCCGGCCAGGCTTATGGAGTCGGAAAAAGACAAGTCCTTTTGAGTGTAAGAAATGCTTTGTGTCACATCCTGTTCATCAGTGATGGCTAGACAAACATCGAGGTCCTCGCTCCGTATCTCTTCCGGGCCCACAGGTACCTGAAAAATGAGTTTTCTTGGAAGGTCATAAAGATTAGCCACGATCGTAGATTCGGCAAGACGACACCACTCACCCTCCAACCGGGAACGCCACGCCCCCTTCGCCTGGCTCGTGTCATCAGCCAAGACCCCCATAGCCCTGAGAATCTTTTTCTTGGTGTCCACAGGGGTTCGATGGACTCTCCCCCAGTTGTCGCTGTATTCCGGCTCGATCCCGTAGGAAAGGGCCAATTTTTCAATGATCGATTCTTCGGACAAGAGCCCCCTTAGCAGTCATGCTTCCTCTACTATGTTTGATTTTTGCATCTTGATTTGATAATTGAATTGGGAACTTGCACCTATCCCTTTTTGCACAAGGAGTTCACTTATGAAAGTCACGTCATCTCCTGCTCTGCCCGAAGTAATTATTATTGAGCCCGATGTTTACAGAGACGAGCGTGGCCATTTTCTCGAAACCTATCAGGCCGGGCGGTATTTCCAATATGAGATCCCTTCCAGTTTCGTGCAGGACAACTTATCCTTTTCCGGACGAGGCGTACTGCGGGGATTGCACTATCAAATCGGCAAACCCCAGGCAAAGCTCGTCTGGGTCGTTCAAGGAGAAGCCTTTGATGTGGCTGTTGATATTCGCCGGGGTTCTCCAACCTTTGGCAAGTGGGTTGGGATAACCCTTTCTTCCGAGAAATACCGCCAGGTCTATATTCCAGAGGGCTTTGCCCACGGTTTCTGCGTGACCGGCGAATATGTAATATTAGCATATAAATGTACAGATTGCTATGCCCCGAAAGAAGAGCGTGGGATTCGATGGGATGATCCGTCATTGGCTATCGAATGGCCTGTTGCAACGCCCATTCTTTCAGATAAAGATGGCGCATATCCAACTCTGAAGGAAATCCCTCCGGAAGAACTGCCTGCCTTTAATGCAAGGCAATCAGGATGATAAAACAAGGCTTACCACGCACATGGCGGCTATTGCCTCCCCTCGTCCAATAGCGTCTATGCCCTCCATGGTCGTTGCCTTGATGTTGACACGTCCGAGTTCGATGTTAAGGAGCGTCGCGATATTGGTCTCCATGGCTCTGCAATAAGGGGCCAGCTTAGGGGCTTCGGCCAGTATAGTGGCATCCAGGTTGTTGACAGAAAAGCCCCTTTCACGAATCATTTCGATGACTTTTGTCACAAACACTGTGCTCGAAATGTCCTTGAACTTGGGATCTGTATCCGGGAAATGACGGCCAATATCTCCCATGCCGGCTGCTCCCAGCAAGGCATCACACGTTGCATGAAACACAACGTCTGCATCAGAATGGCCCATGAGACCCTTTTCAAAAGGTATGGTTACGCCACCGAGGACGAGCCTTCGGCCTTGTACCAACCGATGCAGATCGTATCCCAAGCCCACGCGCATTTGGAAATTCTCTCTCATCAGATATCAGGACCGGACCACAGCATCCCACGCATGCAGATGGAGTTCATTTTTTCCATATTCAGATGCATCTGAGCAATCCCCTGCAAGCCGTTCAAGAACTGTGTCATACCGGCTGACAACATTTTCCCACAAAAACGACCTCATTTTCTCTGCCAGCCGGATCCGAATTAATTCATACCGCTTATAATCTGAAATTATCAAAAAAAGCTTTTCCATAAGATCATGTCTGTTTTTATAAAGAAAGTGCTCATGGAACTCTTCCGGAAGTATCTCAGGATATGAAAGCCTGTCAGGCAGCAGCGGTACGCATCCCATGATCATTGCTTCTATAACGGAGATGCCGAAGTTCTCCTGCATTGCAGTGCTTATTACAACTGCACCCCGTTTAAGCCATTTCTGATACTCCTCCCGTAAAAGAATATATCCGAACTGAAGGATTTTGTCCTTAAATCTCTCTTCCGCCTGCTTAAACTCTTCAGGTATCAGGCCAAAGTTCTCTCCCATAAGCGCTATATGAAAATCAAGCCCTCTGTCATTGAGATCTTCAAGCACATTAAAAAATATTTTATAGTTCTTGTCAAACCCCCATCTGTGGTTCCAAATAATGAGGGGAGGATCTGTCTGTTTCTCAGCATCAACATCCCCGTAAGATGGCAGTGTTATGCCAGGGTATAGGACTCCAGATTTTTCACGGATTTTATCTGCCACCCCTTTAGGCCTGAAGTCACGCCCCCTTTTTAGGAACTCCGGTACGGCATTTAGAAAAGCATCCTTATGCATTTTTGAATTAAACACAACAAGGTCGGCCACAACCGCAGTAGTAATGTTGATTATGCCTAACTGAAAGGCGCCTTTGTCGCCGGGCGGCTGCGGATAAGTCATCTGGTTTTCATGGAAATATGCCAGAACAGGTGGGCACGGTAAACCGACAAGTGCCTTGAAATCCGCCAGATTGAAAAGATCGGTGACAATAATACCGTCATATTCTTCAAGCGGGGGGATGTTATCTACAATATGAAGCGCGGCCCCAAGCATACGCCAGCGCCAGTTTTCTCCGGGCATGGACACAATATCAATATCATGCGAGGAGTATGTAGACAGTCCGTTCACAAAAAGCGCGTGCGAACCCTGACAGTATGTTTCCAGAAAAAGGTACTTCAAAACGGTTCACCTCAGATCATGACATACCTGGACTAACTTACCTTGTTTCTTAATAATTTATGGCGCTTTTTTTATCAGGAACGAGCAGCAAAGTAAAGCCTAAAGCCCTAACTCAACATGTATCATACCACATCGATGTGACAAATACGGTCATGCCGATTTTGGATTTCAGATTGGGGATCAGGACTCCGTCATTGTCGAAGGTAGTCCCGTGAAATCATAGAGATTGTTCCCGGATCGTTTTTTGCTCAATTCGAATAGCACGAATTTCAGGCGTCGCAACTCCTTCTAATTTGGGAAAACCCGATCGACTTTGACGTTGCCGTGGATTGGGGATTTCAGGATTTGTCATGTCGTCCAATTCGTGCTATCAGAAAATCACTTCGTAAGCTGCAATGGAGAGGAGTTTTCATGAAACCTGTTGCACTGATTATCCGCGATGGCTGGGGCTATCGCAAGGAGAGTGAAGGAAACGCTGTCAAGGCGGCAAAGACACCCAATGTGGATTCGTATCTGAGGGATTATCCATGGACGCTGATCCATGCCTCAGGGGAGCCTGTAGGGCTGCCCCCTGGCTACCAGGGATCGAGCGAGGTCGGTCACCTCAACATGGGCGCAGGGCGCATTGTCATACAGGAGCTTACGCGCATCAACGACGGAATGGTGGACGGCTCGTTTTTTCAAGCAGAGCACTTCAAAGCGCTGGTCCAAAACTGCAAGACAAACGACTCAAGGCTCCACCTCTTGGGCCTATTGCAGGACGAAGGCGTTCACGCTCACTGTGATCAATTGTTCAAAATTATGCGTACAGCCAGAAAAAGCGGTGTGGGCGATATTATTGTTCACGTCTTCACCGACGGTCGCGACACACCGCCCCGTTCCACACTTGAATATCTCCATCAATTGAATGATGTCATGAATGACGTGGGCAATTGCCGTGTGGGTACCCTCATGGGCCGATATTACGGCATGGACCGTTCAAAGAACTGGGACCTCACCACCACTGCTTTCGAGTGTATCGTAAACGCCACCGGTCGCAAGGCTCAAAGCCCGGAAAGTGCTGTTGAGGAGTCTTACGCGAAAGACAAGACACCCGATGACATTGAGATGTTTGACGAGTATATCCCTCCCTGTGTGGTTGGAGACTACCGTGGAATCAGCGATGGCGACTCTGTACTCCACACGAACTTCAGACAGGATCGCGCCATTCAGCTTTCCATGGCCTTTGTTGAGGATCACTACCCGGGAAACCGCTCGCGTCGCCCAGATTGCCTGTATGTTGGCCTTAGCCGATATTATGACGAGTTTCCACGTTTCATCCTTGGAGCGATGGGCTCCGGAGGTGGCATGAAAAACCTCCTCGGTGAAGTGATCAGCAACAGGGGCTTAAAGCAACTACGCCTGGCCGAGACACAGAAATTCCGCCACGTCACCAGCTTTTTTAACGGCAAGTCCACGCATCCCTATCCAGGGGAGGATCAGGTTGAGATAAAGAGTCAGTATGACCCCGCCACATTTGCGTCCCATCCGCAGATGAATGCCTACGATGTGAGAGACAGGTTTTTTCAACTCGTTAAGGATGGGAGTGAATATGCGCTTATCGTCATCAACTTCGCCAACTGCGATATGGTAGGACACACTGGTGACATGGCTGCCGCAACCAAGGCCGTCGAGGTGGTTGACGAATGCGTCGGAGACTGCATTAAGCGACTACTTGAACTGGATGGCGAAATCTTGCTTACCGCCGATCACGGAAACGCCGAGGAGATGATCGATCCAAAGACCAAACGTGTGAAGACCAGCCACACCCTCAACCCCGTTGAGCTAATCTATATCAGTAGCAAGGCCATGGGTAATAAACTCAAACCAGGAGGTAAGCTGGCCGACATTGCCCCCACGATACTCAAACTAATGAACATTGACATTCCTCCTGAAATGACGGCCACACAGTTGATTGAAGGCTCATATTTTCCTTGACACGCAGTTCCTTTTTACGCATGTTACCATGTATGTCTTTCATCGAAAGGAGTAGAAAATGACAAATGCACAGAAAAGCAAAGTCGTTGCCAAGAAAACGGGCCCTGCTGCAAAAAGAACAACCAAGAAAAAGCCAACATCAAAAAAGGCGGATACGATGAGCGTCGGCATCAAAAAAGAATATCTCAAGAGCAGAGATATGTGCAAAGTGACATTCAGATTGCCGAAAATCGCCGCTCCTGACGCCAAAAACGTATGCATCGTAGGAGATTTTAATAATTGGAATGTTTACGCCAATCCCATGAAGAGGCTTAAAAATGGGGGGTACACCATTACGCTTGCGCTTAAGCCAGGAAAGGAATATCAGTTTCGTTATCTCATCGATGAGTCAAAGTGGGAAAATGATTGGAACGCAGATAAATACGTGAAAAGCCCTTTCGGAGACAGTGATAACTCAGTTATCGTAGTTTAAAGTAATATCTTATTTGCCCAGGAGAGCCTCCGCCATTTTTAGATCTTCAGGCGTCGTAATCTTGATGTTACCAGGGTCACCAGGTATCACCTTAACTACCTCGCCGCACATCTCAACCAATTCGGCGTCGTCGCTACCCGCGTAATCTTCCTTCTGTGCGGCCACATGAGCGCCCAGTATAATATTGTAATAGAAAGCCTGCGGGGTCTGGGCCATACGGATCATGTGGCGTTTCATGGTAACAACCACACGGTTCTCATCATCTATGGTTTTCACAGTATCACTTGCCGGCAAGGCAAGGATGCACCCCCCGTGTTTTTCTGCTGTCTTGACACACTGCGTTATTTTTTCAATCCTGATCAAAGGGCGGACACCGTCATGAATAGCCAAGATCTCGAATCTTCCTTCAGTCGCCATTAAACCGTTGAAGACTGACTCCTGCCTTGAGCCCCCCCCCGAAACCAAATGAACCGGTTTGTGCAGTTCCAGCGTACCGATTATCTCCTGTTGACACAGATCATAGTCCTTTTCGGCAATCACCAGAAATATCTCTTCTATGACATCACAGTTGTCAAAGGCAGACATGGTGTGCGCCAACACAGGGCGGCTTCCCAACATCGTGTACTGCTTTTTTTGTGCCGTCCCCATACGAACGCCGTTCCCGGCAGCGACAATGACGGCAGCGACTCTATTCTGTCTGTCCATAATGATAAGAACCGCACGCCCCTATTATTTCAAATAGAAAAGCTCTCTGGGAAGCGGTATTCCCTTGCCCATGGAATCCTCGCCATAGTTCACACTGGCCAGGATCCGGATATCACTTAAGGCACGCTTGTCCCCTTGAAATACCACCTCGGGGATAACTTCCTTCTGGATCTTGCCCCCCGCCCATTGCAGATCAAGCACACTGCTTGCGTCAAACCTGTCATAGCCCACACATAACTCCACTTGGCCACCGTAGTGCTGGACGATCTTGGCCACGAGCAGGCTCGGCCGGCTGTGAAAACCCATCTTTTGGGGTACGCCCGCCATGATGGTACCCCGCTCGATATTTTCATTCAAAAGCTCCTGAGCAAGACCCTGGCCTGCCACAAGGAAGTGGCAAACGTAATAGAGACCGTAATTTACAATACAGTCAAGGATTTCTTCCGGCTTGACTGCCTTGCTCAATTCGTCACGCACTTCGATACAAATATTCTTGTACCCTACTTCATATAGGTGACGCTCATAGTAGTGGAGGAGTCTGCGGGTCAACTCCAGAAGGTGCAGCACAACCGAGATGTAACCTCGCAAGCTCTTCAGCCTCATATTCCGCAATTGGAGTCCGCTCCTGTTCACATAAGTGTCAAAGGAGGACTGAAGACTGTGAACGGCCATTTCAAATCGCCGCGCCTGCTCTTCGTTAAATCTGCCGGGGACAATGGCCTTGATCTCATCTACGCAATGCGGTTGGTAAAAACCGTGCATTTCAAAGTCTCTGGATGCTCTCAAAAACTCGGTTGTGATCTTTACGATGTTCTTTTGCTCCTCTTTTAGGTTTTCATCGTCAATGTCAGATTCAAGGCGGTTGTTGCTCGGTATCCCAGGAAAATCATCCCAGACAAAACTGTCCGAGGGCAACTCTATCTCCAGGTGCTTAGCTTCTTCCAATGCCTTCGAAGAGATGGACCGCAAAGAGCTTGTAAGGAACTTGTGGGTCCTGTATCCTGCTTCCTCGAACCGATCGGTATCAGCCAAATTGTAAAAAGGAAGCCTGATATAGATATGTTTTTGCGAGTAACTCGCCTCTGAGAGGTTTCTCACGCTGGAAACCAGTTCTCGATAGTAATACCACTTCGAGCTGTTTTTTGCCCCATGAAAATCCAAGAAATCTTCCAAAAGCTTTGAGCTCGAGACCATCTGCGCATACAGTTTCTTGGTGAAGGTCTCACGGACAGGTTCACTTCCGTCAAGGTAGGCACAAAGCTTAAGAAAATCCCAGGAAAAATGGTGAACCTTTTCAGCGAAACCACCGCCTTGCAGAAGAGCTGTTGCTTGATGCATCAAAAATCCTTCCAAGAATCGGGAATATCCCAAGTTTCTATTATGTAGTTATGTCAGAGTAGGCCGTAAGCCGAGTTCTGTTTTCCGTATCGGTCACCCTTTACGGAACAACGATCATTCATCTTGGGGTGTTGATTGCTCAAAACCTCTTGCGACCAACCCGGAAGCTCGGACGGGCCGTCCTCAAGTGCTTCCCTATTCGGTCTTGCTCCAGGTGGGGTTTACCTAGCTTCCCCGGTCACCCAGGGAACTGGTGCGCTCTTACCGCACCTTTTCACCCTTACCCTCCGAGACAGGCACAAGGCCAATCCCTTAAGGCGGTGTGTTTTCTGTGGCACTTTCCTTCGCGTCACCGCGACTCCGCGTTACGGAGCACCCTGCCCTGTGGAGCTCGGACTTTCCTCCCGCATCCATGACTATGTCGAAGATGCGAGCGATCGTTTGGCCTACTCTGACACGTGTTTTTCTTCTGCCACATCACGATTTTTCCAATAAATAATACGTTCGCAGTTTGGGCAAAACCTCAGAGAATCTCTTCTTTGCAATTCGTTGTACATTTGGGGAGGAATACTCATGTGGCAACCGGAACATGTTGCGTTTTCTACAAGGGCTACAGCCAGACCACCTCCCCCTGTTTTGAGCAGCTCATACCTTGCCAGTATCTTAGCGTCTATGGTCTTTGCCATGTTCCCCCTCTGTTTCTCCTGCTCAGAAAATGCATCCTGCGCTTGGCGCACTTCAGCCTGAATGGCTTTTGCCTCTTGCTCAAATCTAGCCTTTACTGCTAAGAGACTATTCTGCTTGTCTTGGAATGCTTGTTTTAGGCTCTCCAACTCCTCCATACAAGCCAGAATCTCATCTTCCTTTTCTGCATTTGCCCCTTCCGTGCCTTCGATTTCCTTTAACACAGCCTGATATTCCTTGTTGTTCTTAATGGTCAGAAGCCTGGCTTTGCTCTTCCTGATGCGTTCAGCGCAGTCTTCCACTGCACTTTCATACTCTCGCTGTACCTTTCGACACTCCTGAATGCGGTTCTTGTCAGACTCTAAATCTTGCTCCACCCGTTCGATCTCTTCTTGGCTCTCTTTGATTCGTTCAGGTCCCGCCAGTATTTGCCCCTTCAACTGATCCAAGGCTTGATCTTTCTCCTGAATCTTGACCAACATCTCAATCTGTTTTATCACTATAACCTCCGAGACCCCATTATAATATCACTCAAATATACTGAAAACAATCCCTCTCCTCTTCGTACGGTTCAACCTGAACTGAATACCCTCTGTCTGACAGGTTTTCTCTCAACAGCGCCACAAGACCCCCAACCACGAGATGCTCTGAAGCAAAATGTCCAATGTCAATGAGCGCCCGTCCCGAATCCTCAACATGTCGCCCATCATGATAACCTAAGTCACCACTTACAAAAACCTGGGCATCAGAGGCAAGAAAATCAGCCAAGAGGCTTTTGCCACTCCCACTGCAAACGGCAACACGCCTGACTGTTTGCTTAGGATCTCCCACTATCCTGACTGTCTCTAATCCCAGGACCTGCTTGATCCTTTGTGCAAAACGTTGAAGAGAAATCTCCTTGTCAACGTCGCCGACTCGCCCCAGCCCGTCATTTGAATTGCCGCCACCCACACCGTAAAGGTCATAAACCACCTCTTCGTAGGGATGGACGGCATGTAAAGCGGCAATAACCTGAGGCAAATCCTTTTCTGCAACCAATACCTCTATCCGGTATTCTGATGCCTGAGTGACTTCTCCTCTTCGCCCAATGAAGGGCTTGGCCGTGTCGCCAGGCTTAAAAGTTCCCATCCCTTCTGTCCGAAATGAAAGATGAGTATATTTTCCGCCTTTTCCAGCGCCTGATTCGAACAAGGCGTTGATAACTTCACCCTCGTGTCCTTTTGGCACAAACACCGCCATCTTGTACTGCTCAGTCTTCTTGGGCCTGAGCACGTTTGTATTGTTAATTCCAAGCGCATCAGACAACATGTCGTTCAGACCATCTCTAGCGCTATCCAAGTTGGTGTGAGCGCAAAAAATACCAAGCCTCTTTCTTAAGGCAGTTTCTATTATTCTTCCGATGAGGGTCTCGGGGTCCAAGGCTGAGAGGGGTTGAAATATCAACGGATGGTGCGTTATCAGAAGGTTTACGCCGTGTTGAGATGCCTTATTTACCACTTTTTCAGTCGGGTCGAGAGCGACCCAAATTCTGTCAACGGGCCACGCATTATGTCCTACTTGAAGGCCGATGTTGTCCCATTCTTCCGCTAGAGACGAGGGGGCGATCTTTTCCATCACGTCCACAATGTGCCCAATTGTAACCACTAAACCTCCTCAAAAATGCGAAAAGGCGCAGTCCTAAGACTGCACCTTTTCACATGCGGGCCAATAAAAAAGCTGGCCTCTTTGTACGCTGCCTTCTATATGTTCCCACACGCCTTATGTTTGTATCCTTGTTATGTGGTGGGCCCACCTGGGTTCGAACCAGGGACCTACCGGTTATGAGCCGGTGGCTCTTCCAGCTGAGCTATGGGCCCGGAAAGCTCCAGATCAATTAATCTGTACGCCCGACTGCCCTTATTGTCAAGTACTACATTTCCAAAAAGGCTTTCAGTTTGCGGCTTCTCGTAGGATGGCGAAGCTTTCTCAGTGCCTTTGCTTCAATTTGCCTGATCCTCTCACGGGTCACATGAAAGTCCTTTCCCACCTCTTCAAGGGTATGGTCAGCCTTTTCACCAATGCCAAATCGCATCCGCAATACCTTTTCTTCACGGGGAGTCAGTGTAGCCAGTGATTTTCGGGTCTGCTCTGCGAGGTTCAGGCTAATGGCCGCCTCAGAGGGTGACATGAATTTCTTGTCCTCAATAAAGTCGCCAAGATGGCTGTCTTCTTCCTCTCCGATAGGCGTCTCCAGAGAGATAGGCTCCTTGGCAATTTTTAGGACCTTGCGGACTTTTTCCAAAGGAAACTCCATTTTTTCGGCAATTTCATCTGGAGTGGGTTCCCGCCCAAGTTCCTGGACCAAATATCGCGAGGTACGAATCAGCTTATTAATGGTTTCAATCATGTGCACAGGGATTCGGATGGTGCGAGCCTGATCAGCAATGGCCCTTGTGATCGCTTGCCTAATCCACCACGTTGCATATGTGCTGAACTTGTAACCTCGTCTGTACTCAAATTTGTCAACGGCCTTCATGAGACCCACATTTCCTTCCTGAATCAGGTCAAGGAACTGAAGCCCCCGATTTGTATATTTCTTTGCTATACTGACAACTAACCTTAAGTTCGCATTCACCATTTTTGCTTTGGCGACCCGAGTATTTTGTTGACCTTGTATGATTCGGGCCAAGATCCGTTTTAGGCCCTGAGCGTTCATTTTTAGATCGAGTTCCTGTTGCCGGATAGCCTCATCTATTTCACCGGCTCGTTTCACAAGCTTGGAAAACTCGCTTTTCTGTAGGTTGCTTTGTTTCCAGTGCTTATCAACAAATCTTGTTCTCGCCTTGGAACCATTGCGCATTTGACTCAAAGTGACACCTGCCCGATAAGCACACTGGGCAAATTCTTTTCCCAGTGCCTCAAAGCGTGCGATATGGTTTTCGACCTCATCAACAATAGAATCGATCCATCTTGACTCTAGTCTCCAATCCTTGATGTCGTCGAAGATTTTGCGATTCCTCCGATTGATGCAGCGCCTAACCCGGCGACGTTCTTCCCGACCCAGTCGCGGTCCAAACAGCCGTTTCCTGTACTTTTCATTCTCTTCGTCGATCATGTTGATGATATCAACGATGTTACAAATCTTTTGTATATGTTCGGCTTCCTCAATATAAGTATCGATTTCATCTACATCGCGCAGGACGTCCCTCAAGCGGATCTTGCCATTTCGAAGGTCTTTGACAACGCTGATTATCCCTCTAACTCCCACTGTTGAGTCCACCAGAGTCTTCAATACCTCCTGTTCTCCTGCCTCGATCTGTTTGGCGATTTCGACTTCCCCCTCTCGGCTCAGCAAGGAGACCAAACCCATTTCGCGAAGGTACATTTTAACGGGATCTGTGACGCGCCCGAAAGCGTCCTTCTCTGGTTGCGCGGGAGGCTTTGACTTCACAAGAGGATGTTTGCGCACAATCTTTTTTTCAAGAGCCCTGATTTCCCTTCCATCGATGATTTCAATATCGAGTTCATCAAAAACCATCATCATTTCGTCTATTTGCTCGGCAGAAACATTGCCATTCGGCAACGCATCATTAAGCTCCTCATAGGTAAGGTAGCCCTGCTTTTTTCCTTTTGTGATGAGTTGTTTTAAATCGTGAACCTCGGACTTCTTGGGCATAAAAATCTCCTTCCAAACAAGTCTTGTGGTTTTGAGCCAGCCCTTATTGAAGGGCGTTCAAGCGTTCGTGTACGTGTCTCTGTTTTTCTGCAAGAAGTCTATGCAATAGGGCTTCGTCTTTTGCCTTCTCAGCCTCTTTGATCCGTCTTAGAAGCTCTCTTTCTCGCTTCCTTCTCAGATGAGCTTCGTATTGACTTACAATCTTAGAGCAACTATCTCGATCCCATGATTCCTCTTCCACAGCGAGGGAAGATATCACGCTTCTTACTTGAGGATCATCAGTCTGTGCGATCAAATCTGCAGAAACATATGGGCGATTTGCCGCAGATCTGTCCAAAATCATTTTGCCAACTTTTCTCAGCGTCGTTGCTTCCATGCTCTCAACAATCTCCCTGGTATCAAAACCAGACAAGATGTCAGGAGATTGAAGCATCATGGCTATGATGGTTTCTTCCAGCTTCGAACCATTGCGGGGCCTGGCCGGGAAAACCCTCTTCTTGCTCTTTTGAACCGAGGTGCGAATCTGTTCTAAGATGGCGGACTCGTCAATATTGAGGCGCTCAGCCAAATTCTTCACATAAACCGCCCTGCTCACACTGTCCGCCAATGCACCGAGTGGACCTTTCAACGCTTCCACGATCTTTATCTTCCCCTGCAAAGAGAGACCGTGCTTCTTGATGGCCGATGCCATGACAAATTCCATCATCGATAAGGCTCGTTCGGCCGTCTGGCAAAATTGATCGCCACCTGCTTCAAGGACATAGGAATCCGGATCCTTGCCTTCAGGAAGACTCATGATGCGGGCATCTACCTTTTCTTGCACGAACAGGGGAAGGCTGCGCTCAGCGGCTTTCAAGCCTGCTTCATCGGAGTCAAATACGAGGGTAACATGCTTGGCATGACCCTTGAGAATTCGCATATGTTCCCTGGTAATGGCTGTTCCCAGAGTCGCAACCACATTATTGATGCCGTGACAGCTTAGAGCCAATAGATCAAAGTAACCCTCCACGACAAAGACCGAACCGCTCTGGCGGCATGCTGCTTTAGCAACTGGCAAGCCGTACAAAGTTCGACTCTTATGATAAACAGGAGTCTCGGGTGAGTTAAGGTATTTGGGAAGGCTCTCATCCAAACAACGTCCGCCAAAGCCGACCACCCTTTCATGAATATCTACAATAGGAAATATTATACGATCCCGAAACCGATCATAATATCCTCCTCTTTTGGGAACGATCAACCCGGCCTTTTCAACATCTTCGAGGGGCGTTCCTTTAGCCGAAAAACAACCAACAATGTTGCTCCAGCCGCCCGGGGCATAACCCAGGCAAAAGCGATCAATGACATCTGATGTTATCTTTCGTTTCCTTAGATACTCCCTGGCAACCCTGCCCGAGGGGGATTTCAGCAGCTTGTCTTTGAAATAGTCAACAGCCTCTTGATTTATCTTAAACAGCCGTTCTTTTTCTTCCAACTGTCGTTTCTGGGCAGGCGACATGTGTCTGGTCGGGATCTCGATTCCATACTTTCGGGCCAGGAACTTGACGGCTTCTGGAAAGCTGAGATTGTGATAGAGCATCAAAAAGCTGAAGACATTTCCGCCCTTGCCGCAACCAAAACAATGAAATATCTGCTTTTCTTCGGTCACTGTAAAAGACGGGGCCTTTTCGGCATGGAATGGACACAACCCCACGAAATTCTTCCCGGCCTTTTTCAAAGCAACGTGCTGTGCAATCACATCAACGATATTGGCTGCATTAAGTACGTCAGCAACCTTATCGTTTGGTATTAAACCCGTCAAAGCAGATGACCCTCCAGGCGCACACAAGCACCCGTAGCTTTTCTCAATAACGACCCTTTTCCGGAAAAACAGGAATAGTTCCAGGGTATTATGGCACTACTAGGCGCAGACGTGCCGGTATGCGCAACGAGACGGGACGTCGTCAGGATTGCTAGCTCCACAAAGAAAGGGTTTGTAAGTACTGTTTTTGGCGCAGAATCTCTGATAAACTTTACAAATAAGAATTCTAAGGCGATTTGTCAAGACATAAAAGTGACGGCTTCGTAAAAAGTCCAACTTCCGCGTTCCGCTGCATCCTTCGTCACTGCGGCGTACCATAAGTACGCCTCATTCCTCAGGATTTGCGCGCCTTGAATTTGGAGCTTTTTGCTTTGCCGTCTGATTCTGACTTTTTGCGAGACCATCAGTGTCAATGATTATTAGAGAACGCATTGAAAATGAGGAAAGGCAAACCCTTTCTCCTTATGCCAAATTGAGCGCTGAGACAAAAGGCCGGCGCATACCGGAGGAGCCATGTGTTATCCGTACGGCCTTTCAACGTGATCGTGACAGGATCATCCACTCCAAGTCCTTCAGACGCCTTAAGCACAAGACACAGGTCTTTCTCTCTCCCACTGGAGACCATTACCGTACACGGCTTACACACACCCTGGAAGTCGCACAGATCGCCAGAACGGTTGCCAAGGCCCTTAGACTCAACGAAGTGCTGGTCGAGGCCATTGCGCTAGGACACGACCTGGGCCACACACCCTTTGGTCATGCCGGCGAGTCCGTGTTGAACAAGATTTTCCCCGGTGGGTTTTCCCATCATGAGCACAGCCTCAGAGTAGTCGATGTGCTGGAGAAACGTGGCCACGGGCTAAATCTTACTGCTGAAGTAAGGGATGGGATACTGAAACACTCCAAGGGAAAAGATGAGATCCTGCCGCGTGACACTTCGGCATGGCCTGCAACTCTAGAGGGGATGGTAGTGCGGATTTGTGATGTCATCGCCTACGTCAACCACGATCTTGACGATGCAATGCGTGGTGGCATTATTGTTGCAGAAGATATTCCCGGAATTTGCCTGGACGTTTTGGGAAATTCCCATGCCAAGCGCATTGATACCATGGTGAAGGATCTCATCTTTGCGACCATGGAGGAGCCTGGCCTTGGGTTGCGAATGCACGACACCATTTATGAAGCCCTGGTATTGATGCGCGATTTTCTCTATGAGCGTGTTTATGAGGTTCACACGGTCCATGCTGATTTTATTCGTGCGGAAAAGATCATTCGCGAGCTCTATGCGGAATTTATGGAAGACGAAGGAGTTTTTGAAGAAGAAATAGGTGAAAAATTGCCTGGAACGTCCAGGGAGCAGAGCGTGTGTGACTTTATCGCCGGCATGACGGACCGGTATGCCCTTCATCTCTACGAGAAGTTATTTCTCCCCCGGCCGTGGATGGTGTATTAGGGTGCATGCTCAATAAAATCTTGACACGCATGAGAACACTATGATAGTTTTTTGAAGAAAATCAGGAAGTAGAGGAGTTTGTTTCTCCTTTTCTGCTATTGGCGGCAGATTTTTACCGGCAACCTAATCAAAGGAAACGTAATCATGGATACCGACAACAAGAACAAGGAAGGTCAGATATCCGAAGATGCTGGGGATCTCTCATTGTCATATGATGATGAGAATCTCGTGATGGAGGGATCCGGAAATGAACCTGGTTCATCGGAAGACCTTTTTCTTGAGACAGAAGCCGAGGGGGAAGACGAAGTCATTGAACTGGTCGATGCCGTGACAGAGGAGTCGGAAGGCCAAGATGTCTTGGAATTGACTGACCGGGTTGAGGACCAAGGTTCTCAGGCCGAGGAAGAGGATTTGTTGGAGTTTTCAGGGGCTGAGCTTGCTCCCGATGAGCCTGATGAAGATGGCCTCGCAGAAGATGTTGGCATGGAGATTACCGAGGAGCGCCCCGAGATGCCTGTTGCCGAGGAACCAGTAGACGATTTGGAGATATCCCAGGACCTCCGAGATGCCGCAGTTGAAGGGGACGAAATCCCAGAAGATCTTGGAGGATTCGGTGAATCAGATGTAGAAGAGGATGCCGGTGAACTGGTGGAGCCGTCGGTTTCATATCCTGAGCAGGGGCTGGTTTCAGAAGCTGGAGCGCAACCGGCCGATAAGGCGCTGGAACCCGCGATTCTTGAAAGGCTTTCTGACGAAAGGATAGAAGAAATCGTTACGCGTGTAGCAAGGGAAGCAGTAGAGAAAAAGGCCGATCGAATACTCCTTGAAGTTGCCGAGGCAGCCATTGCAAAGGAGATAGAAAGAATCAAACAAGCGCTTTGATGGGCGAATGGGTTCCTGGAAATAGACGGTGCAATGAATGACTCAGGGGGTTAAGTCTGTTAATCCCCTTTTATATTTCAGTTTGGGAAACTTGGTCCTTTGGACCAGGTTAGAGTCATTGGTTTTGTCATACTTGGTTCCATCGAAATGCCAAAAGTGCCTAAAATGCCAAAAGTGCCTAAAGTTAAGAACAGAACGTGCAACCCCGATTTTAGGCATTTTACAATTTTAGGCATTCTAGGCATTTTTTTCTCAGGCACTCATGAGTTTGCGAAGCGCCAGGCCCCCTCAGGGGGCCAGATCAAGGCCATGTCCCCTGGGCATGAATTCTTTACCAGTTTTGGGAGCACGATTAGATGAGTTCGGATATACTCAAGAAGGGCTACGAACCACAAGAGGTGGAAGAACGATGGTATGCATATTGGGAAAAGGAAGGCCTCTTTGCAGCCGGGGAAGTTAGCGCCGGAGAACCCTTTTCGATTGTCATCCCACCGCCCAACGTGACCGGGGTCCTGCACATGGGCCATGCCCACAACAACACATTGCAGGACATCCTTTGTCGCTATCGCCGCATGCAAGGTTACAATGTGCTTTGGATGCCGGGGACGGACCATGCCGGCATTGCTACCCAGAATGTTGTGGAAAAGGGCTTGGCTACGGAAGGAAAAGACCGGCACAGCCTGGGGCGTGAGGAATTCATCAAAACGGTGTGGCAGTGGAGGGAGCAATACGGCGGCCTGATCATCAAGCAGTTGAAGCGCCTGGGGGCTTCGTGCGACTGGGCTCGTGAGCGCTTCACCATGGACGATGGGCTGTCTAAGGCCGTAAGGACTGTCTTTGTGAAGCTCTTTGAACAAGGCCTGGTTTATCAAGGCAACTATATCATCAATTGGTGCCCTCGTTGCCAAACAGCCCTGTCAGACCTGGAAGTGGACCACGAGGACCACAACGGACACCTGTACTACATCAGGTATCCCTTTGAAAACGGAGAGGGCGGAGTTGTTGTGGCAACCACCCGCCCTGAGACCATGCTGGGTGATACAGCGGTGGCAGTCAATCCCAAAGACCAGCGCTACAGTGCACAGGAACGCACAAACGTGATACTGCCCCTGATGAACAGAAAAATCCCCATTATTTTTGACGAATATGTTGACATGAGATTCGGAACCGGCGCCCTGAAAATTACTCCTGCACACGATCCCCATGACTTTGAGATAGGTCAGCGTCACAACCTTGACTCGATAAAGGTGATAGACAGCGATGGCTGCATGAATGAGAACGCAGGCCCTTTCCATGGAAAGGATCGTTTCAGATGCAGGGAAGAGGTGCTCGATGCCCTCAAAAGGGAAGGCCTTCTCGAGAAGGTAGAGTCATACCAGCACAGCGTGGGACATTGCTACCGGTGTCGAACAACCGTAGAGCCCTATCTGTCCAAGCAGTGGTTTGTCAGGGTCGAGCCCCTTGCAAAAAAGGCCATTGCCGCGGTCCAGAGGGGGGACACCCGTATCATACCGGACACGTGGACCAAGACATATTTTGAGTGGATGAACAATATCAAGGACTGGTGTATCTCACGGCAAATCTGGTGGGGCCATCGTATCCCGGCCTGGACATGTGAGGCCTGCGGTGAACTGATCGTGGCCATGGATCCGCCCGAAGCGTGCCCTGCCTGTGAGGGCAGCGCCCTTGTTCAGGAGTCCGACGTTCTGGACACCTGGTTCAGCTCTGCGCTCTGGCCTTTTTCAACCATGGGCTGGCCTGACGATACCCGGACCTTAAAGACCTTTTACCCGACCTCCGTCTTGGTTACCGGGTTTGACATCCTTTTTTTCTGGGTTGCACGAATGATGATGATGGGGCTCCATTTTATGGGGGAGGTCCCCTTCAGGGATGTATATATTCACGCTCTGGTCAGGGATGCTGAGGGGAAAAAGATGAGCAAATCAAAGGGAAATGTCATCGATCCTCTCTATGTGATCAACGAGTTTGGCACGGATGCCTTAAGGTTTACCCTGGCGGCCTTTGCAGCCCAGGGACGGGACATAAAACTATCCGAGGAGAGGATAGAAGGCTACCGTCACTTTATCAACAAGCTTTGGAACGCTTCCCGCTTTTCCCTTATGCATCTGAAGGATTTCGATCCCGATTCCTTCAAAATGATCGACCGGGATCTTTCACTGGCAGATAGATGGATTCTTGCCAGGCTAAACGGTGTGATCGAAACTGTGACACAAACCCTTGATGAGTACAAATTCAACGAAGCAGCAGGCGCCATTTATCAGTTTGTGTGGCATGAATTCTGTGACTGGTACCTGGAAATCATCAAGCCAGTGCTCTACGGACATGAGTCGGCAGAAGGTTCCGGTAACGGGTCAGGGGAGGGCGCCGAGCCCTCGGGGCGTAAGACCGCCTTGTTTACGCTTTGGTCGGTTTTGAACGAGATCCTGCGTTTGCTCCATCCTTTTGTCCCGTTTGTTACCGAGGAGATCTGGGATAAACTTCCCGGCGCTGAAGGCTCAATCATGAGAGCGGAATTTCCTGCGAGCGCGAAGGAGCGATATGACGCAGAGGCTGAAAGGAGCATGAACCTCCTCATGGGCATCACAAACGGCATACGCAATATCAGGGGTGAGATGAACGTTCCTCCATCCTTGCTTGTGGAGGCCACTGTTCAGTCCCCTGACGAGAAGATGCGCCAGACTCTTGACAAACACCGCAATATCATTGTCAACCTGGCAAAGCTGGCGCGTTTGGAGGTAACGCCGCCTGGCGAGAGACCGGCCTCATGTGCCACTTCCGTCTTTGGCAACAGCACCATATTTGTCTCCTTGAAGGACATCATAGATTTCAAGGCCGAAGAAGAGCGTCTGAGCAAAGGGATTGCGAAAATTACCAAAGAGCTGGAGGGCGTTGAAAGAAAATTGAACAACGAGGCTTTCCTCACCAGGGCCCCACAAGATGTCGTGGAAGGAGTACGAGCAAAGCAGGAAGACTTTTTGGAAAAGAAAGACAGATTGGAAGAGCACTTGAGGA
This sequence comes from Pseudomonadota bacterium, assembly GCA_015222985.1. Classification (GTDB taxonomy): domain Bacteria; phylum Desulfobacterota; class Desulfobacteria; order Desulfobacterales. Next base: position 29,152 of record JADFWI010000071.1, read on the forward strand.
CCGTGTGCCGGATTGCCGGTGATTCATGATTGGGAAAAATGAAAGACTGATTCGCCTGGCCCTTGAAGAAGATATTGGACCGGGAGATGTCACAACCGACACGCTGATCGAACCCGATCGTGTGGAAAGGGCGACAATTGTTGCCAAAGAGTCCTTTGTCTTGGCCGGGCTTGAGTTGGCCCAGGAGGTCTTTAGGAGCCTTGACTCTGCCATGAGTTTTGACACGAGCTCTCATGATGGCGACTCTATCGAAAGTGGTGATGAAATCCTTAAGGTGACTGGCAAGCTTCATGCCCTTCTTACCGGGGAACGAACGGCCCTAAATTTTCTCCAGCGCCTCTCAGGGATTGCCACCTTTACACGCAAGTTCGTGGATAGAACAAGGGGTGCCGGGGTCAGGATTACCGATACCCGAAAGACAACGCCTGGATGGCGTAAGCTGGAAAAGTACGCTGTAAGGATGGGAGGAGCCCGCAACCACCGCTTCGGACTCTATGACGGCATCCTTATAAAGGACAATCATATTAAGGCCTGCGGCGGGATCACCGAGGCAGTGGAACGCGTTCGAAAGAACCAGGGGCAATTTCTTCGTATCGAGGTGGAGGTTACGGACCTGAAGGAGGTCGAGGAGGCCCTCAAAAGCGGTGTGGACATCATTATGCTTGACAATATGGACATAAACGGGATAAAGAGATCAATTGGGTTTATTGGCGACCGGGCTCTAGTCGAAGTATCCGGAGGCGTAAGCTTGGACTCGGTAGCTGAACTAGCCGCCACCGGTGTGGACATCATTTCCATAGGCGCCTTAACCCATTCGGCAAGGGCCGTGGACATAAGCATGCGAGTCATGGAGTAATCGGTTGATGAACAACATTTTCGTGGTAGGTGTGTCTTTTTTTCATTCCGGCTGGTCCGGGTTAGGTAGTGTGTGATGAGATACTGCGCAATAGAATATGCCATTCCCAGCAAGCTTGTAACCAATACTGAAATTATTCAGGAAATCGTTTTCAGGAGCAAACGTTATCTAACGGAGAAGGCGCTGAATTTGCTGGAATCTAAGATGGAGGAACTGTTCGAAAAAGCAGTCACCTCGGTGCGATATCACCGTGCGAAAAACGAACGGGCCATCCAGTTTGGCATTGAGGCTGGCATGAATGCCTTAAAGTCAGCCAACATGTCTCCCAAGGATATTGATCTCTTGATATACGTTGGCGTTGGAAGAGGGTATATTGAGCCTGCAACTGCCAATGTTTTTCAGAAAATGCTTAAACTGAAGAAAGCCACTTGTTTTGACATACTGGATGCCTGTGCAAGCTGGCTCAGGGCGATTCATGTGGCCCATTCGTTCATAAAGACCGGCATGTACAAGAATGTGATGATCTTAAACTGCGAGTTCAACTTCCGGGAGTATGCCAATTTTGAGTTCAGGTCCATAAAAGATATTGAGTTCAATTTCCCCACGTTTACGATTGGAGAAGCGGCAACGGCCACAATTGTCACTGATTCAGAAGCGGATGATGAGTACTACACCTCTTTCAGGACGTGGGGAGACCGTCATAACCTGTGTAAAATACCGCTTCCCCATTTCAGCGAATATAGCGATGGCGAGCTAAGAAATGAAATTGAACCTCTGAGGTTTTTCTCCTATGGCGAGAAGATATTTCGATTTGTGTTTGCGAGATTATGTAAGCACTACCGTGAAGACACGGTAGTGAATAATTTCAAGCACGAAATCGTCTTTAGCCATGCTGCCAGCGATGCAATGAGCGACAGAGTAATCAAGTCGTGCAAGCTGGGCGAAAACAAGGGTTACAACACTCACAAACGATTTGGAAACACGGTCTCTGCTTCAGTGCCCTTGGCTATGGCTTGTGCCATGAAAGACGGGAAGTTAAAGAACAACACCAACGTCCTCACCGGTTTCGGGTCTGCCGGTGTTTCTACTGCATGGTCCAAGTTCAAGTTTCTAACCTGATTGACTCAACTCTTTGGATCGCCGGGCAGCCGCTTGAACGGCGTCCTGCAGATGCCCCTTCACCTTATGACGGTCCAGCACATTGATGGCCGCCTCAGTAGTGCCTCCTTTTGACGTCACGTTTTTTCTAAGTGAAACCGCAGCCTCCCCCGTTTTTTCCAAGAGCTTTACCGATCCTTTGATCGTCTCAAGTGTCAGGGTCAGTGCGTGTGAGGGTCTCAGTCCAAGTCTCGCTCCAACTTCTACCAGCGACTCTATCACGTAAAAGATGTAGGCTGGCCCGGAACCACTCAGGGCAGTCACGGCATCTAGGTCTTCCTCTTCGAATTCAATGACTTTCCCAATGGCCTCCAAGATCATGCGGGCAATACTAAGATCCGATTCCTTTGCATAGCGATTGCCGCTCATGCCAGCCATGCCTGCCAAGACCAGGGCTGGAGTGTTGGGCATAACGCGGATGATGGGGAGTAGTCCCTTTGAGTTCCGATCCAATGAGGGATATAGGTGTTCTTCTATCCTTTTGATGGGAAAACCAGCGGCAATGGAGATGATGAGCTTGAGACCTCTTATGGTTTGCGGAAATGTCCTGGAAAG
>JADFWI010000072.1 GCA_015222985.1 Pseudomonadota bacterium
ACTTTTTTTTCTTCAATACTGTACCAAAACTGTACCTTCGGTACATTGTAATCACAAAAAATACCTGATATCTTCAAGCACGCCTTTAACCCTTTAATCGATTATTGGGGGCAAACATATGAAAAAGCAGGTACTGAAATATATTTTCCCAGAATTTAAGGATTTTCCCGCAGGGAACCAGATACTTGGTTGATGATATAATAAAAGACGCAATGGAGGAGGTATCGTTATGAGGAAAATTACTCGCAGAGAATTCATCAGCACTACGGCCAAGGTTCTTGCTGCAGCCCCGTTCGCAGGAACTATTGGAACGCTTTCACCCGGTTTTGCCAGCAGTTGCCCGAACTTCCTGCTCATTATGGTTGATCAGATGCAGACGCCGCCGGAGGGTTATTCAGCCGATGAGGGTGCGGCTCAAGGATTGAAGGAGATCCTCGGGTTCCGACCGCTTTCACCTGATAATCAATATACCCAGTATTTCCCAGGACTCTTGCGGCTGCGACAGAATTCCGTCGTCATGAGAAAGCACTACACCGCCTCTGCCGCCTGCGTACCGAGTAGGACCTGCATCATGACCGGTCAATACTCAAGCGTGACCGGATCTGACCAGACGGACGGGATATTCAAGAGCGCTAGCGACTTACCGTGGCTTGACCCCGATGGGGCTCCGACCATAGGCGACTGGTTCCGTGCCATTGGTTATAAGACCCATTACTTCGGGAAATGGCACGTGTCTGAAGTTGAGGATGGCGGCGACTACCTCGAGCCCTTCGGGTTTTCAGACTGGGAGAAGTCATATCCCGAGCCTCACGGCGGAGGTGCCACTAATATCGGAGTGAACCGCGATATCCAGTTCGCCGACCTCGTCGTTGAGTTTCTGAATGAAAGGGGATCGGACGCCTCCAAGGTTCCCTGGTTTGCCGTGGGCTCGCTGCTAGATCCCCATGACTGCTGCAGCTGGCCGATACCCTGGCAGATGCCGGACATATTAGTAGCAGAAGGCTATGATACCGTTGTCAAGTGGAAAGATTATCCTCCTCCACCACCAATTCCCAGTAAGGGAGAGGAGGCCCAATTCGATCATACCGATCTCGACGGTAATCCTCAACCGATACCGCTGAACCCGGGAGGATTCCCCCAGGAGAACAGCAGCCTGCCGCCAACGTACGCCGAGACTCTCGACACCAAACCGCGCTGCCAGAAAGAATGCGGCCTCAAATGGGAGCTCGGGATGAAGGCACTCCTCAATTCCTTCTTGAAAGAAACTGGTAAGTCGTCAGCTTTCCCGTTTAAGCTTCAGGAAGACCCCGAAGCGTGGTACCGGGCCTACAACCAGTTCTATTTCTACTCCCTGTACCTCGCAGACCGGCAGATCTGCAAGATGCTCAATGCCCTTGATGAAAATGGCCTTGCGGACAATACCATCGTCGTGTTTCTGTCCGACCACGGAGAGATGACGGGCGCGCACGGCGGCATGATCCAGAAGTGGCACACTGCCTATGAGGAGGCCGTCAGGGTTCCCATGGTCATATCTTCCCCTCTGGTGAACAAAGATAGAGAGCAAATGAGGGAAATCTCTCAGCCCACGAGCTCGATTGATTTTGCACCTACCATGCTGGGCCTCGCAGGATTAAGTACAAAGCTGGCGCGGAGCATCATGAAAGCCTTCTATGGAAGGGAGAACGTGAAGCCTTTTGCGGGAGCGGACCTTTCTTCTCATGTAAAAGGAGAGCGCAAAGGGCCCATTATCGGCCCAGATGGCAAACGGAATGGCGTCTTCTTCATGACCAACGATATGATCACTGAGCTTGCTGAGCTTGCCAGTGAAGATAAACAAGCTCAATACGAATTATTTCTTGACTACATCAAAGAAATGAAAGAAATACCCGGTTATGAATACCTTGAAGAAGGGACGGTTGTGCAGCCCAACAACGTGAGAGCCTTCTGCACGGGAGACTGGAAAATTGTCCACTACGTTGATCCCAACGGTCTTGAATCGGATGAATGGGAGCTGTATTGTCTGAAGACGGATCCAGCCGAAACGACAAATCTTGTGGACTACAGTACGGGCCAACTGCTCGAGGGCGTGACCGTGGAAGGCTACACCGAGGGCCGGCTGATTGCGAAATACAAAGTGTTGAAAAAAGAGCTTGCCAAACAGGAAGCTGCTATTATCGGCTGATCCAGCCGATCGCTCCTGAATAGATCATTTATGGACTAACCCATTCATCCTCGGTATTCATATTCGGGGACGAATGGCTGTGTGCATGGGAGAGGAAGCGTCATCCGGCACAGTCCAGGCTGGCGGTAGGTCAGCGAGGTTCGAGACGCGGTCGTGATTCGATCCAGCGGGAAGGTGCATTGCCATATGGCTGGCAGAAAGAAAGCCAATCGAAAAGACTTCACGACCGAAAGGATCGCGCAGGAGAGCTTTCACCTCATGGCAAAGCCCGCCGGGCCGAGCTGCAATCTCCGCTGCGAGTACTGCTTTTATCGCGAGAAAAAGGCATTCTTCCCTGAACGCCATTCATTGCTCATGTCCGATGAAGTCCTCGAGGCCTACATCAGGGAATACATCCAGTCACAGCCCGGGCCGTCCGTGGTATTCGACTGGCAGGGGGGAGAACCTTCCCTGCGGGGAATAGGATTCTTCCAGCGAGCGCTCGACCTTCAAAAAAAATACGGCATGGGCAAAGAGATTTCAAATACGCTCCAAACAAATGGAACGCTACTCGATGAGGCCTGGTGCCTTTTTCTCTCAAGAAACAAATTCCTGGTGGGTTTGAGCATGGACGGCCCCGAGTCTGTTCACGACATCTACCGCGTGGACAATAACGGAAAGCCTACCTGCGTCAAGGTCCTCGAGGTATTCAAACTGATGAGAAGGCACGGTGTGGAGGTAAACATTCTCGCCACCGTGAACCGGGAAAGCTCCAGACATCCCCTTGATGTGTACCATTTTTTCAAGGATCATGGCGTACAGTATATCCAGTTCATTCCCGTCATTGAAAGGCTGCCCGAATCCAAAGCGGAAAAACTGAGGATCCCGCTTGCCCCGCCGCCATCCCTCACCCGTGAAGAGAAGTGGACGACCGTGACGCCCTGGAGCGTCGAACCGGAAGCCTATGGCGAATTCCTCATTCGGATCTATAAGGAATGGATAAGGAATGACGTCGGCAAAATCTTTGTGATGAATTTCGAATGGAGCTTGGGATCATGGGCGGGTGCCGGACCGGGAGTATGCTATGTCTCTCCCCGCTGCGGTATGAATCTCATATTGGAGTACAACGGCGATATCTATTCCTGCGACCATTTCATGTATCCTGCCTACCGACTTGGGAACATACTCGACGGCGGATTAAGAAAAATGATCCATTCCAGGCAGCAGGCTGAATTCGGTGCAACGAAAGAAACCGCCCTCCCCGGTTACTGCCGTGGCTGCGACGTGCTTTTTGCCTGCCGCGGCGGGTGCCCGAAACACCGCTTCACCCAATCTCCTCAAGGAGAACCCGGACTGAACTACCTCTGCGTGGGGTTGAAGAATTTCTACCACCATATCAACCCTTCCATGAATCAGATGGTGGAGTTCATCCGCAGGGGCATAACCGTCCAGAAGATCATGGAGGCAGTAGACCAGCCTTAAGCAGCCAGGCAATTTCAGATCATAGCCAGACACATCACGTTTTTTATGATCAAACTTTAATCAGATATCCATTCCATTCAGCTTTCAAACGATTCTCAGGGGCAAACACATGAAAAAGCGAACTGTGGCGCTATATAGCCGTAACACGGTGTTGTCGACCATCGGTGCATGCCTGCAGAAAAATACGGTATTTCAAGTCGAACAGATCGATGGGCCATCTGAAATTATCGGAAAAGTGAGCCCTCCCGATGTGATCCTATTCGATTTTGAAACAGCTCAACCTCACTTTTTCCTGTCTATGATGCGTGATCATCCGACGACCATGTTTATAGGAGTCGATCTGGC
>JADFWI010000464.1 GCA_015222985.1 Pseudomonadota bacterium
GGAGCTGATTTGCGTTTGGCTTCCTGTTTTCCTCTCACTTGATACCTTTCAGTTTAGCCACAAAAACCCTCGGAGAACCTCCTAGTGCTTCATATAGGACTCCCATAGGCTCCAGATCAGGTTTTGCTCCCCCTCACTTCCAAAACAGTAATCATCCAGCGCCGCCCGGTTATCATCGCTCATCTCCTTGAACTGGACGCCCACTACAATACTCGTTTCCCCTTCCTGAGGCACCTCTTTACTCCAGACAACCGTGCCCAAGATATTGAGATTGGCAACTGCCTTGGGCAAATTCATCTCGACCTTGACGTTTTTTCCCAACAACCCTGCAGGATGTCCAGTTCGGTACTTCGCGCCCAAAACAAGACAGGCCCCACCTGAGGAGATATCCTCGGTGATCCCATCCACAACCAAAGGGCTTTTGTCAGGCTCTTGCGGAAAAATTTTCAGTCTTACCTTTGTTGGCAGTTTATGTCTGGCCGTCTTTCGTACCGTTCTGGAGGGCTCTTTTTCCCGTGATTCCGAATGAGTCCCATAAAGATTCCTTACCAGAAGTTCAACATTGGGATACTTGTTGCAGACCGTTCTCAGCCTTTCTTTTGAAATCTTGACCAACTCAACGCGAGTAATCGTCTCAACGTCTGATTGAGATACTTCTTGTTGATCAAAGGGGTAAACGTCACCGAAGAAATCGTTTTCCGCCAGATCGGCGGTCGATTTTTCAGCCCCCCATTTTTCTTCTGCCAATGCCCGAAAGCTTGTCTCTTTCAAGGACCCGGACACGACAAAATAGATATCATTTTCCGGATCCCCAAACTTTTTGACGATTTTCCCAGCAGGCAGGCGGACTCGCACCAGGTTGACCATGAAGGCAACGATCTCAGGATAGGCCATTCGGGTCAGAAAATCCTCTAACGAGGCCTCTTGGACTTCCGCTCTGCGGAGGTCTGAATAGAAGGTCCGACCTTCCTGATGGGAGGGTTGAACGATACGCCACTCCAGGATTTTTGACACAATAGCCTGCAGCGTCATGCCCAAATCGATAAAGAGCCGGGTGGCCTTCCTATAGGCATTGACGGCGGCATCAATAGACTTCTTTTGGGCCAACAAGTCTGCAAAGGCCCGATAGATCCCAGGATCATCGGGAAAGATCTTGGTAACGTTTTCAAATTCCCCAATGGAATCGATCGTCACGGACCCGTCAATAATCCGCTGAACAATGCTACCCTGTGTCTCAAACCGGTCGTTCAACGCTAATTCTCCTCAGTGCTTCTTCCCACCCTTGATAGATTCCACTATCGTGTCAATACGCTCATTCATTATCTCGCTTTTTCGATGGTAAAGGCGCATGATTTCGTAACATGCCTTCATCTTGCTGTCATATCTCAATACCATTTTGCCGAGTTGAGCAAGCTGTTTGCTCATTGACTTAACTTGCTTCTGAATATCTTTGAGTGCAGCCCCAGGTGCAGATACGGATTTTTCCTGTTTAAGTCCTGTTATGAGTTTTTCGAGGTCATCCTTTTCACCGTCCGAAAGTCCGACACCCAGATCTGTAGCGACTTCTTTCGCTCGGGCTTTCTTTGCTACGGGTTTTTCGGCTGGGGGAGTTTCTGGGGCCACGAGCTCTTCAAGCGCGATGACCTCCTCTGCCTCGGGAGCGTCCACTGCAGAGGGTTCTTGTGTTTCTGACTCTCCGAGCGCTTGGGTTTCGACCTGCGTAAGCTCCTCGAGAGCGAGAGCCTTTTCTTCCTCGGCATCATCAACTGAAGCGCCTTTTTCTGCCGCAGGTTTGTCCGCTTCAACGGTTTCCACTCCTACAAGCTCTTCAAGGGCAAGGTCTTGCTCTGCCATGGGAGCGCCGGCTGAAGGGGGTTCTTGTATTTCAGACTCCCCGGTTGCAGGAGTCTGGGCACTCACGAGCTCCTCAAGAGCAAGGGCTTGCTCCGCATCGGCATCGTCAGCTGAAGAACCGTTTTCTACTGCCGGACTTTCCGCTGCCACAAGCTCTTCAAGGGCAAGGTCTTGCTCTGCCATGGGAGCGTCGGCTGAAGGGGGTTTCTTTGCCATGTGGACCTCAGTTGTCAGGATTGATCAAACTTCTTTAGCTCTTTTTCAATCTTCTCATCAATAGCAGCTATGCTATCCTCCGCTGTGGAAAGTGGTTTCGAATCTTCTCCGGAATGGTCTGAATCGACTGCGCGCCTTTTCTGTAACAGGATAAAACTCAGCAACGAGATAATAACAAGTGACAAAAGAATTAACGCGGCCAGAAGGTACACTTGCAAATGGCCATACTTGGAAGGGCGGGACGGCGACTCATCCTGTGCGAGTGCCAGGGGGCTTGCCTTCTCTGCCAGTGGAGTTGGTGGAGGCTCTTTGGGTGGAGCAGGTGATTGTTTTGCGATATCTTGAGAAGGCTTTGCTGAAGTTTCTTGAGTATCCTCCCGCGTTGGTTTGCTCGGAACCACAGTCGGTTCTGGTTCCAAATCTTTGCCCGCCTTTTTTACGAGAGGCTCCTCATGCTCAGCCTCCGGTTTTCCCTCCCCTGGCCGCGCCAGTGCCTTTGCAGGGGGCTCCCTGGATAAAGATTTCTCGAACACAACGCCATCAGGCGGTGAGCTCAACCGGTTTACGTCCAAAACAACACGGTCGGGATTGGGGAGTGTAAAAGCCTTGACCTTGAAATAGGGAAAGGAAAGAGCAATATTGACAGCCAACTGAGATCCCTGCTGAACGAATTCTATGGCATCAACCCGTTTGGTCGTCTCACTCAATATCTGTTTGGGCAGTGCCGTCGTTGTGTCAACAAAAACCACGGAGAATCTCCCCCTGCCTTTGATCACAGGTTCCTTGAAGACAGCAGAGCCCCGAAATTCAAATACGATTCTCGTAAAGGTCTTGTGTTCGCCAATCCTAATATACCTTAGTTCGGCAGCGTCCGCCCACCCAACCTGCAGCAGCGACAAAACCACAAAACCAACGATTGTCAGCCTTACCTTTGTGTTGTCATTCATGGAATCAAGGGCGATTGCCTGTTCATTTTCCTATAACAAACTAAGATCAAGGGCAAATATTATTACATACAAGATTCATACCACAGCTTGAACTCTTTGCCAACAATTTCAGCGCGTAGTCCTTTGTCTGCCCGGTCGCCCCCTAAAGATACATTGAAATATTCAATAACTGCTACCATATTAAATCAATATTACCTATTTGACAGCCGTATAGAAGCCATCGATAATTATTGACAAAAATGATGTCGAATCTGTCACCGAAAAGCACCCTTGGAGGCAGGTTGGTTCAACTCTTGAGAGGAGAAGTCACATGGAGGCATTGAATTGCCAGGGGCTGGCCTGTCCTCAGCCGGTGCTTAGGACCAAGCATTTTATTGAATCGAATTCAGATCTTTCGGAATTTACTGTGATTGTGGACAACGCAGCCTCGGCGCAAAACGTTGTCCGTTTTTGCGAAAGCCAGGGTTTCAGCGCCTCTCTTCGGCAGAAGGGCAATGATTTTGAGATCGAGGCTGTCAAGTCTGAGGAAAGCGGCAGCGAATCCATTGAAGAGGATTTAGCTAAATCGGACGAAAAGACCCTGGTGTTGATCCCAAAGGATACCATGGGCTTTGGAGATGATGTGCTGGGTTCAGGGCTGATTCTTAGTTTTATCAACACCCTCAACGAAATGGGAGATGCCCTGTGGAGATTGGTTTTCCTCAATAGTGGAGTCAAGCTGACAATCGAGGGGGCCGAGACCTTGCCTGCCATACAACAACTGGAGGCCCAGGGCGTGAGCGTTCTTGTATGCGGCACGTGCCTTACGCACTTCGACCTGCTGGAGCAAAAGAGGGTGGGCGAGACCACGAACATGCTCGATATTGTTACAAGCTTCCAGCTTGCCGGCAAGGTGATCAGCGTGTGACGTATCTGGCCAATTACCTTTGTGTAGGTTGGGCAACGCCCACCGACCACAATGATACACGGTAACCGTTCACGGAGTGTTGGAGTAATGGAGTGACGGAGTAATGCCATATCTTGAGCGGCGTAGTCCCGCCGATGGCACGATTATATAAAATCGTGAAGGGATTCTATGAGGAGGAAAGCATGAGTGACGCTGGTCGGCCTTTGCACGGGCGCGGATTTTGCCATGGAAGAAGTGGAAAAGCTACTTCTTATAGGCTGAATCGTGATCAGGATGAAGGGAAATGAAACGCAGGTAATCACCATCAATGGAGAGAACGGCCCTAAAAGAACGGGTGATTCGTATAGAGTAAATAGGGTTACCTTTCCGGGTTTTCATGTTCTTTGTCCGCTCGAGGTTGAGTCCGGGAGAACCTCTAAGCTGATCGAAATCCATCCTGGACAGGGTCCGAAGGGTCTTGATCAAGGCATATAGATCATTCTTTTCCAGCTTGAAGAGATCTTTTTGGAAACCCGGAAAGTTCAGGTCAATTTTCAAGGTTCTTCTCCAGGGCGGAGAGGTCTGTTTCTGATGGCTTATTATTCGCTTCCCAGCGGTCGAAGGCCTTCAACCGGTCCTGAAATGCCTTGTCCTTGAGAAGCTTCATTTCAAATTCGCTGATTATCTCAACCGGTTTTAAGATAACCGTACCGTCGGCGTATTCATCAACCTGAACTTTTTTACCGGCGTATTTTTTGCCAATAGAGATTTGACCCTGCTTATTAACCTGTTTGACGTGCAGCATAGCCATGGATAATTACCTCCCTTTAATTAAAAAGCTATTTTATTAATATATTACTTTAATAAAAATGTAAAGAAAAACGAGGCAGCCTTAATTAGTATCCATCCGGAAATCCCTCTTCATGTCATTTCGACCCCTTCGCTTCCGTCATTCCGAGCGAAGCGAGGAATCTTGGTATTACGCTCAGGGCAGGCTCCGGGAGAAATCTAA
>JADFWI010000465.1 GCA_015222985.1 Pseudomonadota bacterium
GTGTAAGTGGCCAGGGTGTTCTTGTAGCAAAGACCGTCGCCTTTGCCGTCAAATCCTTCCCCCCGGACCATCCGAAAGGCCAGGTTCTCTGGTTTTCCTTTCCAGCTCAAGACCTTCGAATAATGAAACTCATGACCCCGAACCCGCATACCGGTTTCAAAATAGGGGTTGGGCTTTTCCACCTCAAAAATCGTGTAGCCGTGCCCCTCCGGCCGCCTGGAAAACCCGAAGACAACGGGAAGCACACCTGCCATGGGATATGTCACGCCGTCCAGGACCAGAGATTCGCCTAAATACATCAACCCGCCACATTCGGCATAGACGGGAAGCCCATCTTCAGCCAGCCGGCGCACATCCTGCCGGAACCCTTGGTTTTCTGCCAGGGCTTGTGCCTGGGTTTCCGGAAAACCGCCGCCGATGTAAAGGCCGTCCAGGCTCGGAAGCCCCGGGTCTGTCAAGGCGCTCACCGTGACAACCTCGGCCCCGGCGGCCTCAAGGGCCTCCAGGTTTTCAGGATAATAAAACTGGAATGCAGCGTCCCGGATCACCCCGATACGAGGCGGTGAGTCTTTAGAAGTCCGCCTAAATCCCCCCTGCCCCCCTTTATCAAAGGGGGGGGTAAGGGTCAAAGGGGGGCCGGGGGGGATTTCATTGGCTACGAGAGGTAGCGCCTCCCTGGCAATGCCAAGGAGCCTCTCCAGGTCGAGATATTGCTCAGCCATATCAGCGGCTTTCTCGATGGACGTATCGGCCCAGCCATGCTCAGGCGTGGGGACAAGCCCCATATGTCTTTCCGGAAAGGCCTCTGCTTTGATCCTGGGTATGGCGCCAAGAACAGGAACGGCGCAGTAATGTTCGACAGTTTGTCGCAGAATTGACTCGTGGCGGGCGCCGGCTATCCGGTTGAGAATGACTCCGCAAATGCGGACATCAGGATCGAATCGGATGCACCCTTGGACCACGGCAGCTACCGTACGCGTGCTCTTGGTACAATCGATGACAAGGACTACAGGGGCTTTCAGGAGTTTGGCGAGTTCTGACGTACTGCTAGCGCCTTCAAGGTCAATACCGTCGTAAAGCCCTCGATTACCCTCAATGACTGCAACGTCGGAGGCAAGCGTGTGGCGTGTAAAAGAAAGGAGAATGTTCTCGGCGGGCATCAAGAAGGCATCCAGATTATGACAGGGCCGGCCGGCCGCCAGGGCCAGCCAGCCCGCATCAATATAATCCGGTCCCTTCTTAAAGGGAGCAACGGCCATCCCGCGCTTGCGCCAGGATGCGATCAATCCCAGGGAGACAATCGTCTTCCCCGAACCCCCGCGCAGGGCAGAAATGACAATCCGGGGAAAAGCCATGCGTTTGGTTTCTTGCTACTGGAAAAGAACCATGGTTGCTTCAAATCGAGGCAAGGGCCTTTCAAGAACGAGACTAATCCTCCTCATCCTCTGCCCCAGCCTGCTTGCCGACCCCCTTAAGACCTATCAGGGTGGTGCTTCCGCTGGACCAGTACTCAAGGGTCTCTTCACCGACCATCTTGTTAACCAGGTTCTTTACCGTTCTGGGCTTCTCGTCGGGCAACATCTTATAAAAGTCCTTCAGATAGAATTTGGACTTGCCCTTCTTTTTCTGTAGTGTCTCTACGATTAACTTTTTGGCTGCTTCTTCGTCCATTTCTTGCCTCTTTTCAAATATGCTAAGTATTTGCAGTACCCTAACCCTCTCCCCTGAGGGGAGAGGGTTAGGATCAGGTTGATAGGTTATCGCTATCTATTTTTGGTTTAGGTAAACTTAAAGTTGGTTGTCTGACGCCAGGTATAATAAGCCGGGTCACGGAAATCATCAATGAGATGGTGAGTAAACTCAAGATCGCACTTCTCAAAGAATTTTTCCCAGCCGATCCTTTCAGCCCATTGGCCCAGCCGTTCGTACTTGTTTGCGTCCGCTGAATATGCGTCAACCATCTTCTTGATTGTTGCAGTCATGGTCGGCCAGCGGGGCATCTCATTGGGAATAAACGCGACTACGACCTTGGAAAACTTGGGCGCGTCTATCCGGTTTGATATCTTGCCGCCTGCCATGAGCACGATGCCATCACCTTCCGTATCAGCCAGGGGCATGGACGGGCACATGGTGTAACAGTTGCCGCAGAACATGCACCGCTCCTCATTCACAGACACGCTGTTCAACTTCTTACCCTCGAATTCTATCTTGGCCGGCTTGATGGCTGCCGTGGGACAGGCCGCAATGGCAAGAGGAATCTCGCACATCTTGTCCAGATATTGATGGTCAACCAAAGGCGGCTTGCGGTGATAACCCAGGATGGCAATGTCTGAGCAGTGGACCGCACCGCACATGTTCAAGCAGCAGGCCATTGAAACCCTGAGCTTGGCCGGAAGCTTCATGTTTTCCCATTGGTCGAACAGAGTGTCCATCGTGACCTTAACCGTACCAGAGGCATCTGTTGCCGGCGTGTGGCAATGAATCCACCCCTGGGTGTGTACGATATTGGTAATCGAAGCACCAGTGCCCCCTATGGGGAACTTGTAACAGCCGCCAGGTTGTTTCCGGGCCAGCACGTCGGCTTTTAAGGCCATGCACTTGTCCTTGCTGTCGGTCATGAACTCTACGTTGTTCCGGGTAGTCCACCGGACATAGCCTTCGCTGTACTTGTCCGCAATTTCCATGATCTCGCGGATGTGAGATACGCTCATAAGGCGGCAGCCGCCACAGCGGATCGTATAGAGTTCGTCCCCGCTTTCAGCCACATGAACTACAATGCCAGGCTCGAGAATCTCATGATACAGCCATTTGCCTTTGTTTTTCTTGATGACCGGCGGATAGAACTCTTCATAATACCTTGGTCCAATATCCGTAATTCTGTCTTCCATCGGTTTATCGGGATTATATCCTGAAGAAATAAACGCCATAATTGTCACCCCCTATCTCTGATGGTATTTTCTGAATTCGTTGATATCGCGCTTAAAACCGCCGGGAACCTCATCTTCTTTCCAGAAAACGTACGGGTTGGACCGGGGCTCCTGAATCATCTGCGGAATCGCCTTAAATCCTGTTACCTCCAGGACCTTCTGCATACCCTGACGTTTGATCAACTCGCCAAGGCGCTCGCGGTTTTTGCCTTCTTCCATCCACCAATCCCAGATTGGCTCGATGACTGTTTCCTTGATCTCGTCATAGGGCGGCTCTACCTTTATAAAGGGCACAACCAGCGTGGCCATCTGGGCGCCATCCAGGATCGGGGACTTCGCGCCAAGCAGTAAAGAACAACCTGTGTCAAGACCGATTCGAAGCGCCCTGGGCATGACATTGATGCAGTGCATGCACCTGGTACATTCGGGGGTATTGATCTCGAGCTTGCTGCCATCCCAGGACATACACTGGGTGGGACAAAGGCCAATCACCTCTTTCTGGATGTCGAACGGACCCCAGTCACGGCCTGCATGTGCGCCGGCATTCGGTTTTAATTCTCCACCCACATAAGCCTTGACCGCCTCCTGATCGATGCGGATGTCATCGCGCCAAGTGCCGATAAAGGATATGTCAGACCGCGCAATAGAGGCCACACAGCAGTTGGGGCAGCCGTCAAACTTAAACTTGAACTTATATGGGAACGCGGGCCGGTGCAACTCGTCCTGATATTCCATGGTCAGTTGGTAACAGATCTCCTGCGTGTCGTAACACGCAAACTCGCACATGGACTGACCCATGCAATCGGACGGGGTTCTGAGGTTCGACCCTGAACCACCCAGGTCCTGCTTTATGTTGTGGGTCAATTCATAGAAGACCTCTTCCAACTGGGGTGTGCTCGTCCCAAGAAAGATGATGTCACCCGTGGCGCCGTGCATGTTGGTGAGACCGCTGCCGCGTCTTTCCCACAGGTCCATGATCTGCTCAAGGTACTTAGTGCTGTAAAAGTGCCCCATGGGTTGATTAACACGCATCGTGTGAAAGTGAGCCACACCCGGAAACATCTCAGGCTGGTCACAGTACCGGCCGATGACGCCACCGCCGTATCCGAACACACCGACAATGCCGCCGTGTTTCCAGTGGGTCCTGCCATGCTCATAAGATAACTCCAGCACACCCAGAAGGTCATCACAGCAATCCTGGTTAAACTGGAAATCGATCCCTTTTGGATTCTCCATTCTGGACTCGTGTTCGCGCTTGATGTCTGAAACAAAGCTCGTCCACGGTCCGGTTTCCAGTTGATCGATCAGAGGAGTTTTGTGTCTAAATTCAACCATTATTCCACCTCCATTTGATTATTTTAAAAATCTGTTTGTAGCCCGTTTCTGCTCACAAAATACCCGCCCTCACCTCCTCTCAATGTCCTATGATCTCTGTGCATGGTAAAGATGAGCACAGAGAAAAAGTGTGTGTTAATGTCAATCGGAATTCTTGAAGAAAGATGAAAACATGCTTGTGCAAGATTTGCCTATAGACTTATTTGCGCGGTTTGTCAACAAAAAAAACCTTGGATCACGGGCTTGTTTTCGGTGTCCTTGTAGCTAAAAACCGTGAATCCTCCAAACCTTGAAAGGCTGAATGAAATCTCGAGATATGCCTTTTCAAATAGTCTCTGATCACAGGCATGTCCGGGGCGGCTTGATCACAGGCATCGACAAGGGCTTCGAACCTGTCTGACAGGTCTTCTTTGCCAAGAGAATGGCAATGCTGAAGGAAACCGTCCAGAAACCCCACACGAATGGTCTTGTTTTGTTCCTTTGTCCTGAGACCTTCAACAAACCCTTCAAGGGATGCGCCCAAGCAATCGTCATCGGCCCACGCAACAGCGCCCACTCCATCTAAGCGGTCCAGGCGCATTCTCAAAGACAGATTCAACAGAAAAAAGAGCAAGCCCTCATGTGCTGAAACCCCTTCGCAGCGGTCCATCATGGAGCCATATTGCCTTGCAGTTACCAGCCTGACATCCAGGGATTCTTCCGCTGCCTTCACTATGAAGTCACCTGCCGCATGATGCCATGGAAAGATCTGTTCAAAGGTCTCCACATCATAATACAGGGTCAAAATCCTTGCTGCCTGACGGTATATCTGTGACGAGTGCGAAGGACGAAGGTGGTAATGACCCTTGTCCGTATCCCAAAGGACGAGTCCCTGAGAACCATCCTCACTGTCAACTGAAAGGTGGAATTCGTGATATCCTTCAAACCAATCCGCCAAGAACATAGGAAGGGACGTGTCAGCCTCACCGTTATGCACTGAGCTGCAAGAGGCTTCACCGTAGAAATAGGCCTGGGGTAAAAAAGGGAAATTATATTTTCTCCCGAGATGCTGCAACACGTCAAACTCGCTGCACAGCCGGGCCTTTCCCCTTGCCGAAACAGCTACGTTCATGACAAAGGTGGCGCAAACCCCATCGACCATCACCTCGATCCTGGCCGGGTGGTAGTCGCTGCCGTGCTTTTCCGCATAAATCAGGATCTCTTGAATATCAGACAAAAGGACGTCTCTTGCCAGTCGCCTTGCTGTAGCATCAACGAGCAGTCCATAGCCGTCTCTTGAGATGACGTCCGTAATGCCTCTAAAATACTGGCCATAGCTTAAGGCGAGGTCATCAGCAGCACCAGCCTCGCAACGAGTCACGCGCATGGGAGCCTGAAACATTAGGTCATTGAAGGGGACGGGACCTTGAGGGGTTGGGGAGAGGCACTTAATCCTGGGTCGGTGGGCTTCAGTCAAAGCTTTGGTTCGGAGCGCCAATGAGGTGACTCACGGGATTCGCCCCAATTGGGAACATTCAAGTGATAATGAAAGCTAGCTAGTGTCCATCCATAAAATGGATTTTTGGATCCTGGCCACTAGCTAAGGATATAGGTGTTAAGAACATTTCCGATTCAGGAATTCCGAAATAATTTTAGGCACTTTAGGCATTTATTATGCCAAGCCCAGCACCCCGCCCCGCCATGGACGGCCATACAAGGCGTATGGAAGGTTCCAAATGTAGACTCACCGATATTGCTCCAGGTTTTTCAAAAACTTCGGCTCAACGTCAAACCCGCTGGCCAGGGCCTTGTCGCAATGTTCAACAGCCTGCTGATGATCCCCTTTCTCAAAATAAGCC
Organism: Pseudomonadota bacterium; assembly: GCA_015222985.1. Taxonomy (GTDB): domain Bacteria; phylum Desulfobacterota; class Desulfobacteria; order Desulfobacterales. The sequence continues at coordinate 6,101 of JADFWI010000465.1, forward strand.
AGGGCAAGGTTATTGTGAGCAACCGCAAAGTTTGGATCGAGGTCCAGGGCCTTGTTGGCAGCATAGATGGTTTCGTCCAGTCGGCCCTGCATGAAATAAGCACTCGCAAGCGTGCTATAGGCCTGTATAAACTCCGGGTTAATGGAGACCGCTTTTTCCAGGAACTCAATAGCCCCCTCGGGATCACCCCTCTGAACATATGCAAAACCCAGGTTTCCGTAAGGCTGGGCAAATTTCGGCCTGACCGCGATGGCCCGCTGGTTAAAGTTGATGCAGGCGTCCAAATCTCCCTTATGAAAGAAGATGCCGCCCAGGGCCACATACGCCTCTCCAAGTGTGGGGCATTCATTTACGGCGGCCATAAGTTCCTCCACGGCCTCATCCCACCTGCTCTCTGCGATCAGCCCAATAGCAAGGTTGTAATGCGTGGTGCCACACTCAGGGCTCCTGACCAAGGTCTTTACTTGATCTTCAATATATTCTCTGGTTGTTTTTGGTTTTTTCATGTAGTTCCTCGTTGGGTCGGTTGAGCCCGTTGGCCCGTTTTGCCGGTTGTGCCGGTTGTGAAGGTACCATTATCCAGGTCGGGCTAACGGATCAACCGCATGTTTACAAATCTATTCCCCCGGTGTCAACTGTCCTTCGAAGAGGCATGGCCTCGTCAAAGTCAGATTTCACACGAAGATGAAAATCCCCCTAAATCCCCCTTTATTAAAGGGGGACTGTGAGGTGCCTCCTCCTCGGGGAAAGGGGGATAGGGGGATTTTGAAAATATGATTATGCTGTTTAGCAAGACTGCGGCAGCGCCACGGTAAAACTACTTGACAACTTCTGCCGAGGCCGAACGAGGGGCCTTGCCTGCAAGTGGACTATAAAGTTTTAAGATTGCAAACTTCATAATTTCCAAGGACTTGTTGTCCACTACAAAACCCATAAGCGTGTTTTCTGCCGCTTCCGGAAGCACACACGCATTTGAAGCATCGAAGGTCATGTCCGAGAAGCCCTTTGCAAGTTTCTTTTGTTCCTTCTTGTTGACAGGCACCTGAATTGCTTTTTTCCCGTCTATTTCCTGAACCTGATCACCCAATCCGGCATCTTCAATCTTCTTGAGTTTTTCGTCATCCAAAAACACATTGATGTAATAGTCTGCCATCTAAACACCTCCTATTAACAAAATCGCTTCAAAAATTCGCTCTGCGATTTCATATAACGTCCGCCTCCGGCGGACTCAAAAAAAGATAATTCCTCTTCATACGATATGATTTCTGCCGAAAACACGCACCCCCCCTTTCGTTCGCAGAACTTTATTGTTTACACGGTCCGTATGCCAATTCCAAAAGACCAGTTTCGTATATTACAACACTGCTCTCCTGTCAAGAGCAGTGGAGCATCAATGAAACGGATGGAGCCACAACCCAATCCAGTAGCGGTACATATTGTGGCCCCTTTAACCTTGACGGCCTCGTAAAAAGTCGAAATCCGCCTCCCCGCCGTGCTCGCGCCCATCGCGACAGGCGGCGGACTGTCATTCCGGCGAAAGCCGGAATCCAGTTTATTCAGCAAGTTACAAAGACTCTGGACTCCGGTTTTCACCGGAGTGACGACTTTTTACGAAGCCGTCAACCTTGACACACAAGGCCATCTCTCCCTATAGTCCCGCACTAAGGGAGTTCTGTATCATTCTATCCTCGGGAGTAAGAGTCTGAA
>JADFWI010000466.1 GCA_015222985.1 Pseudomonadota bacterium
AAAATAGCCATATTCCAGATCGTTCTGACTGGATTCCGGCTTTCGCCGGAATGACGGAGTGGTAAACGTCGTTGTAGGGTTAATAGGAGCGTACCTTTCTCTTCAGATGACTGTCCACGTATCGTGCCAGGATCTCAGCAGTGGCACGAGGAGGGCGAATCAAGAGATAGTGGTCGATAATGGCGTGGGCCAATTCATGGGCCAACATGCCTTCATGGAGATCCTTAACATTGATATATACGGTGTTATTTTTGTATCTATACCAGGCCCGAATGCGACATTGCCGTTTATATATCCTGAAAAATGCGTCCTTCAACTGATCTTTGTTCTCATAGATATTAATGGTCACCTTCTCCATCTTCTTTCGCATATCGAGTATTTTCTGCACTCTTTCAAATAGAATATCCACTTTTGTTATGACTTTATCTTTGAGGTTATCAGGACCTGGCGAAGAAAACAGACCTTTCAGGCCCGAGTGTTCAGGGTCGTACTTGACTTTGTAATTGAATTTTTTCAGGTCGTTGGTGGATTGGTAGCGGATGATGGTGTATTTTGTTTCGATATTCTGCCAGGCAATCTCTTCTGTTGAGTCTTTTTCAGCGGTGGCGTAAGAAATGAAGAAGAAAAGGCTCAGGTTTATGATAATGAAGAGGTTCTTTCTGGAAAGATGTCGAATTATCATGAAAATGCATCCGCCTTGACAGGCTTGAGGACCTGCCCGCCGAGGCTTGGCAGGCGGGTCGGCCCAACATAATACTTCTTAAACGAAGCGATTTTATATTTTAAAGTTATTTGCCATGTTTTGATGGAGCTTGTTCAATTCCTCAATCAACTCTTTTGGGGCGTTCTGTCTAGAGGCAGATTGTCGTATGCGCTCAACATCGGTCTGAATATCCAGGAGCTTCTCATGCAAGCTGGAGATCATGTTGTTAAGAGATTCAGCCATATCGGTTATCTGATCCTTTTTCCTGAGCACTACTCTCTTTGTGAGATCACCTTCCGCGACTTGCTTGAGCTCCTTTTCAAAACGAAACATTGGGCCGGCGATTTTGTGGGACACAAACAGTGTGACGACAATGGTGGCAAGAGTAACCAATCCCAAAGTAATCAGGTTAGTATAAATAACAGAGGGAAGAATGGCCTGGCCCGTGCTTTTTATGACAAGCCTTGATTGCTCGAAAGAAGAGGTCAGTGTGTCCTGAGAAAAAAGGAAAAGAAGGCCGGTGGAAATGGCGATTCCAGCCAGGAGAAGGAGGCAGAACTTCAAGATGAATCTGATCTGGAATTCTTTTTTGATAAAAAAAATCCTTCTCTTGTATGATCCTGCAGCATGAGACATGGTATTCTCCTTTTTGGATATTTCACTCAAAGAAGCTCCTCGTTAATTTCTATCTTTGCATGTTGCCTTAAATCGTTGATCCATTCTTTAAGTATCCGGGTCTTTTTTTCTTCTTTAAGTTCCTTTTTGATCTTCTCTTGTATCTCCTTCAGAGGTGGGGGCGTTCCTTCAGATTTGGCCATCTCTTTGTACCGGGTTTCAATCTCTTCCTGAGAAACATAGATTTTATTGTTGATTTCCTGGCTTTTCAAATCTATCAAATTTCTAATCAGCGTGGATTCCCAGTAACGTTGGATTGCCCTGATGAATTCGTCCTTTGTGTCCAGTCTTAACTTTTTGGCCTCCTGGATAAGAAGTTGTTTTCTCATGATCTCTTCAAGAAAGTTTCTCTTAGCTTGGTTTGTTAACTTGAAGTCCTCATCCAACTCAAGTTCTGTTGCCAGTTGATATTCAAATGAGTCAAGGGTCAGGTTGTAATCGTTTATCTTGGCCAGTATTTTGGTCTCTTCGGTTTTTTCTGTGGAACAGCAAAAGAGACCCAGGGACAAAAGTAGCAAAGACGAGCAAAACAGATTTTTAGTCATGATAGTACCGCCTTTCAAACAATAAAATCGCTGCGCGATTTCATACAACGTCCGCCTGTGGCGGACTTATAGACAATGGGTTGGAGGGACTTCAAAGCTCTTCCTCTTCCGTCTCAACGGAATCTGTTGCACGGGTCTTTGGAAAGGGTTCGATATTACTATCAAAATGCAAGTGCATTATATCCAAGAGTGTTCAATTTTGCAACTTTTTAAGTGCATATGTAGTTATGGTCACATCAAGGATCTTATGATATGATTTCCCTTGGTTGGACATTAGCCAGTTTCCATCCATAAATGGCCCTTTTTCCTCTGAGCGGCGTTCTCCGCGGGTTTTGCGCCTGCGGCTTGAGAACAGTAGGCCTGCGACGTACGAAAAGTACGTCTCGGCGTAAACCCTTGTGCGGCCTTGCTCAGAGAAAAAATTGCTCATTTTTGAATTGGAAACATACGCCAGCGCCCTTTGATTTGAAAACCATTCGCGGATGGACATTAGCCAGGTTAGAGACGAGACGAGAGATGGCAGGAATCAATCCCGGTGAAGCGCTGCTTGAAGTTGATGGGCTGAAAAAGTATTTTCCGGTGCGCAGAGGCTTTTTCCAGAGGGTTATCGGCTGGATCAAGGCCGTTGACGACGTTGCCTTTGAGATTGAACAGGGAAAGACCCTCGGCCTGGTGGGTGAAAGCGGGTGCGGAAAATCGACCGTCGGCAGGGCTATCCTCAAGCTCCTTAAGCCTGATGAAGGGAGAATTATATTCGAAGGAGAGGATATCAGCGGCTTTTCAATACAAGAGATGAAGCCGTTGCGAAAAAAACTGCAGATTGTCTTCCAGGACCCCTTTGGTTCTTTGAATCCTCGTATGACCGTAGGGCAATCGATTGAAGAGGGTTTGCGAGCATGGGGTGTGAGAGACCGTGCCGAGCGCAAAGACCGTTTGGCGAAGCTGCTAAAGATGGTGGGTATCGCCACAGGTGCATCAGATCGTTACCCTCATGAATTCAGCGGGGGACAGCGTCAGCGTATCGGAATAGCACGAGCCATGAGCGTGGAGCCGTCCCTGATCGTTTGTGATGAGCCGATTTCAGCCCTTGACGTTTCGATCCAGGCCCAGATTATCAATCTTTTGAAAGACCTGCAGGTTCAGATGGGGATCAGCTATCTCTTTATTTCCCACGACCTGAATGTGGTGGGCTACATTAGCGACACGGTTGCGGTTATGTACCTGGGCCAAATCATGGAGTCTGCTCCGGCAGGTGAACTTTTCGAGAATCCCCTCCATCCGTACACAGTGGCGCTGCTTTCAGCCGCCCCCACGGCTGATCCCAACGAAAAGCATGAATGGAAAACACTGCCTGGGGATGTGCCGAGTCCCTTTAACCCACCCCCAGGATGCAAATTTCAAGGGAGATGCCCTTTGGTTGAAGAAAGATGTAGAAGGGAAGAGATCTCTTTCCGCTCAGCAGGGCATAAGCACCAGGTGCGGTGCTGGAAGGTGACATAACAGAACACAAATGTTGGGGGGTGCATTACCGGATTGTTATCAATGCGACTTTTGTGGTCTTTGCCTTCTAAAATCCCCCCCGGCCCCCCTTTCTAAAGGGGGGAGTTCGAAAAGTCCCCCTTTTCTAAAGGGGGATTTAGGGGGATTTTTGACGACGGTAAGAAATCAGTAATGATCCCATATTGGGGGATGTTTCCATCGACAAAGCTGCTAAATGCGGTTCACGACACGAATTAACCTGGGGCAGACGTCAGGCCCTACCTCCGAAAGACGTGTTTTAAGGGAAGCAAGAGCTGCTGGTATGTACGCCTCAAAATCTGTTTTTTCCTTAACCCGGCTCAAGAAGCCGAAGGCGCCCAGGATCTGCAGATTCCGATTAATGGCGCAGTATTTGTAGGCACGGAGAAAATCTTGACGGTCAACCGGCACAGAGCCGGAAAGCCTGTCCAGATAGTACGCCAGTAGATTTTGCTGGATATCCTCGGGAAGTTCTACGTAGGGATCGATTAGCAATGAAGCAAGGTCGTAGGGCAGAGGACCAAGCCGGCCGCCTTGAAAATCGATGACGTAATACTTTTCGTTCCTGACAAGGATATTGCGGGATTGAAAATCGCGGTGCAGGAAACCCACAGGGCCGGTTTCAAGGGACCTTTTGGCAAATAGTTCAAAGTCTTCCTTGAGTTTTTCAAAGTCTGTTCGTAGGCCCTTGTACCCGTTCAGAAACGCGGTCACAAAGTATCTGGCTTCTTTTTCTAGGATAAGGTGTTGGTCATAATAAGGAGTCTGGTAGGTGAATGCCGGGTTGAATCCCTTTGCCCCTTCAACCGCCATGGTGATCAGCAGGTCAATGACGGCCTTGTAGTGGGCAAGGATTTCTACCTGGTCTCTTGTTCGGCGAACAACAGTCTGGAGGTGAAGATCGCCCAAATCTTGCAGGGCAACAAGACCTGCGGGGCGATCGTAGCCGTAGATATGAGGAACCGGCACGCCCTTGTTTAAGAGGTGCTGTCCGATGTCAACAAAGGAATCCGCCTCGCACGTCCTGTCCTCAGGCGGAGGACCGTGATCGACCATAATAACAGAGGTCTTTCCCAAACTGACGCGATGCCATGTGCGGTCAGAGCCGTCTCCTTTGAGCTCGGACCAGGCCAGGATACCTTCGCTAATCTCCGGGACGGCCTTTGCCAGCGCCTTGCGGGCCAGGGCTTCTCTTGCTGCCCCGTGATATCCTGTCATGGTTCCTATGTCGTGCCAGTAGTGATTGCCGGGCACAAATGCCTTTAGCGTAATGCCTGCCCGGATCATCTCACAATAGATATCGATGATGCTGCAAGGGGATTTTTCCGGGATGAAACTCAGAACCTGCGGATCGAGGACTTGTATGCCGGTAAAGGCAAGTTGGCGGTCATTTGCAGACGGAGTCACATTGGGAGCCGTGGGGGGGCACGGAGCCGTGTCGCCAAACCCCGTGATATGATCATTTGAATCGACCCAGACGTTGTTAAATTGCGAATAGTCGTGAAGCGCCAATGTGACGGGATGTTTGTGACTGAGGTGAAACCTATGGATTTGTGCAAGATCAATGTTGGTGAATATGTCCCCGTTGATAACCAAGAAGGGCTTCTCCTCCCAGAAATCCTCAACGTTTTTTATGGCTCCTCCCGTGTCGAGAATGGTTGGCTCGTACCTTGTGTTGACAGGGATTCCGTAGTCCTGTGCCTGGACAAACTCCTCAATCATTTCAGCCAGGTGGTGCGTGTTTATTATCACGGCCTCGCAATGCGAGTCTTGAAGGGTGCGAATCAGGATGTCCAGCAAAGGGCGGCCTGCTATGAGAAAAAGAGGTTTTGGTTTCTCTTGGGTCATAGGCAACAGGCGAGTGCCAAGCCCTGCTGCCAAAATCATTGCCTTCATGGTCACAGGATCATGTCAGGCCTGCAAATCGCTGTCAAGAGGATCAGAGTGGGGCCGAAGAAGCCAAGAATATTTGTGCCTTATATTGCTTCGTGTTATAAACAAATATTGAGGTTAATAAAATGGTAACCGTTCGCGGTTACAAAAAAAATGAACATCGAACATCGAACGTCCAACATCGAATCTTGAATGGGAAAAGATGAACATCTGAAAAAACAAAAATGGCTGCTTAATGTGCCGACTTCGCCATAGTAGCTTTAGCTACGAG
>JADFWI010000467.1 GCA_015222985.1 Pseudomonadota bacterium
ATTTCAGATGAAGTTGCCCTCTGGTTGATGGGCACCGGCTCACGATGAATGGAGCGCCATTCGGCCTCTGTTATGTCTCCTTTTCTATCGATGGGTTCTCCGAACACGTTGAATACCCTGCCAAGCAAACACTTGCCCACGGGTACTCTCAGAGTTTGGCCCGTGTCAACGACCAGGGAACCGCGGGCCAAGCCCTGGGTCGGTGTTAGGGAAACCCCGCGAACAACTTCGGCGTTAAGATGGGTTTGTACCTCGATTGCTGTCGTGCCGTCTTCGCCGGCCCTCAACAGGCTGTTAACGAATGGAAGTCTTTCGGGAAAATGAGCGTCAACCACGCTTCCCCGAACTGAAACCACTGTGCCTTGGCTGGCTGTCTGGATGACTTCTGGTTTACTCATGTCATTCTAACAACAGGAAGAGTGATGGTGCAAATGGTTCCCTCATCCAATGTGCTCTGAATAGACAGGTCGCCTTCGTGGTCCCGTATAATCTTGCGGGAAATGGCCAACCCAAGTCCTGTACCTTTAGGTTTTGTAGTGATAAATGGATCGAAAATGCTCTCTAAGTCCTCTGGCGCAACTCCTTTTCCTGTGTCAGTCATACGGATTTCAATCGTATTGCCAGCCAGATGGGTTTCGACAGAGAGCTTTCCCCCTTCCGGCATGGCTTCAACCGCATTCTTGAAAATATTTATCAATACCTGCTTCGTCTGTTTCGGATCAAACGAACTCTCCGGTATACGAGAATCAACGGATTGCTCAAATGCCACGTGATGAGCCTCAAACTCCTGCTCCAAAAGCACAGCGACTTCCTCTACCAGGCGATTGATGCTAGCCATGGTCTTCTTAGGCTTGGATGGCTTGGTAAAGTCCGTTACGTCTGAAAGAAATTCTTCCAATCTCTCGACTTCGTTTATGATGATTTCCAACTTTTTTTGGTTTTTGGCATCATGGTCTATCTTGCGAAGAACCTGTTGGGCAAAGCCACCGATTATCATCAAGGGATTCTTGATCTCGTGAGAGATATAGGCTACGCCCTGACCAATGGTGGCCAATCTTTCCGATTCCAACACCCTTTTTTCTAATTGCTTCCTTTGCGTTAAATCCCGAAAGAAGACGACTGTGCCCAAGATCTTGCCATTTTTATATATTTCACTCGCTGATAGCCACACAGGGACTTCCTCGCCGGCTTTGTTTGAAATGGCAGTCTCGTAGTCTGCCAGCTTGCCCGGTCCTCCGTATCCATCGCCATCCAGGCTCTCCTTGACCTTTTTGGCCTGGCCAGGCGGATAGAGATCGCCCACGTCCATCTTCCCAATAACTTCCTCGCTTGCATATCCAGAAACCTTTTCTGCACCTTCATTAAACATGACAATGTTTCCCGTATTATCTGTAGCAACAATGCCGTCGATAGAGCCCTCAATGAGTTTTCTCTGGAAATCATAGATTCTTCTCAATTCATCCCTGGAAGCGTTTAAATCGCTGGTCATATGAGAGAGGGCATCTGCAAGCTGCTCTATCTCGTCACCTCTGTGCATCACATACGCCTTGCATTTGTCACACTCTTCGAGTTTTTCCGGAAATTTTCCCATGGGAGCCCCTGTACAGAGGGTATCTTCGATGTACCAGCATGGCACATCAGCTTTTCCGTAAGCCGGGCAATCAGTTCTATTACATTCCAGAAGCTCCCAGCATTTGACCTTTTTTCCGAAATCAAAGCTTACATCAAGATTTCCGCGGCTGATCTCATAGGCGAGGTTAGTAAGCTGTCTGAGAGGGCGGGTAATATATCCGGACAGCCACTGGCTAATAAAAAAACCTATGACAATAACGACCGATATCGCTCCCAGGAGGATGACCGCAAGTCTACCCATGAGCTGGTCTATGACTGCTTTATTCAACCCTACACGAATCGTTCCGATTTGATATATTCCTTCCTTAACAGGCACGGCAATATCGTAAACGTGACCTTCAGGAATCCTAACGGGCTTGATACTTCGTATTTGATCCGGCAAGACCTTGTTGGCTCCAACAATGGATGGGGGAAATTCACCAACGAAGGTATGGGCCAGCATTTTCTGGTCCTTGTCAACGATGAATATGTATGAAAGGAAATGCCTCCTTTGTTCGAGTTGCTTTTCATCGAAGATCAGGCTGATCAGCTTGGGGGTGTCTCCTGTCAGGATATGGCCCCTGCTCAGGCCGGCTATGCTTTGGGCAATGGCCGCCCCTCTTGTCTTAAGTTCTGACGTTAAACTGGGTAGCAGTACCCACCTGACAACAATGGCCACGGCTGCGGCCAAGAGAACGACAATTAATATAGTGCTGAAAAATACCTTGTTCTTAAAACTGAGCCGTCGGAGTATTTCCATTTGTTTTATACCGAGCGGATAAGACTTCTTTTTTGAAATTGACCCGCCGAAGGCGACCGCAACTTTAGGCACTTAAAATTTTAGGCATTTCTAAAAGTTCGAAGTACTTAGCCCACTTCAAGGGGGCAATTCTAAGCTAGGTCCTCTGTGCCCGCATCTTCTACTCAACCTCTATCTCTTAAGACTCTTCCAATCTGTAAACATGCTGACTTTTCCGTCTTTGATCTTCGTAAAGTATACCTGCTTCAAACCTTGATGATCGTCCGGTCCAAATGATACCTTGGCGCCGATACCCACAAA
>JADFWI010000468.1 GCA_015222985.1 Pseudomonadota bacterium
CTCCTGCCCCGTGACCATATATTCACAACTTCCGGGGGCCATACCCCGAAAACCATGAAAAAAGGTGAGCTTAAACTGATTTCCAGTTAATTTCAGCATAACAATAACTGAAAGGCGTTATATCTACCTGAATCCCCATCCTGCCACTTGTTAAAGCCCCCCATAACGATGCGTTTTTAACGTGATGTATTCCTTGTGGAAATCAACAGAGCCCAATTCATCAGGTGTAAAAATTATTGCACGGATATTGTCGAATAAGCTTGACACTATAGACAATCCTGTCTATTCTTAGCCACCATGAAACACACAAGGGCAACGACATGACGGGATATTTCGGCTCCAAGGCCACATCGGGGTTGTACCAAAACATCATAGCGATGATGCCACCCCACGACACCTACATTGAAACCCATCTGGGTGGCGGGGCCGTCATGCGGAAGAAGCCGCCCGCCCGGATCAACATCGCCATCGACATCGACCCAGAACCACTGGAGTCATTCAACTGCGGTTATCTTGTGCAAAAAGTCAACGGTTGTGCCCACCGCTACCTGCGCGAATATGACTATGCCGGTTCAGAACTGATCTATTGCGACCCACCCTACCTGATAGAGACACGAACCTCGAAACGCCGCTACCGCCATGAGTACCGCAGGCAAGACCATTTGGATTTGCTTGACCTGCTCAAATCATTGCCGTGCCGGGTCATCCTTTCCGGCTACCCGTCAGCTCTGTATGACGGTATGTTGGAAGATTGGAACTGCGTTGAACTACAGGCCATGACCTGGGGCGGCCCGCGCACAGAGAAACTCTGGTACAACTACGACATCGACCGCACTCACTGGGCCACTTACGCAGGAAAAGACTTTACCGATCGCCAGCGCATCAAACGCAAGGCCGAACGTTGGGCAAGGAATTACCAGGCGCTCCCTCCCGCGGAACGGCTCGCCCTGCTGGCGGCGATCATGGCAGTTGAAGCGGTGAAGACGGATTAACGACGTGATAACCCTTGCAGAGAAAGGCAATGGACAACCTGGTCCAGACAAGGCAGCGCTGGAAAAATTGCCCAAGAACAAACTTATTGCAATGATCCTCGAACAACGCGAGGACACACGCCTCCGGCTTGAAGAAAAAGACCGGCAGATAACTGAGCTGAGCGAACAGCTCACCAAACTGCAAGGCAAGATTGATAAGGAAAAGGCTGGGCAAAAGATCAAGGACATAAATAAGCAAGTCAACCAACCGACCTCGAAGAAACCGGAATGGGACAAGGACGGCAACCCGAAGCCGGCAACAAAGGGCCAAAAGAAAAAGCGCAAAAAGAGAACCGGCTGCGGCAACCCAGGAAAATCCGGTCTCACGCCTGACGAGACACACTTCATCCCCCTTGCATCATGCGTTTGCTGTGGCAATGACCTGGGCGACAGGAAAGGCAAGGCGGACAGCGGACGTATAGTGGAAGACATCCCCCCGCCTGCGGAGAAGACCACCGTATTCAAAGAAGTAACGGAATCCAAGTGGTGCAACCAATGCAAGAAAATGGTCTCTTCAACATCAGAAAAGGCACTGACGGGTTCGGACATCGGCCTGAACGCCATGATAGAGATGGCCTACTTGTGGGTGATGTGCGCACTCTCCTTTCCGAAGATCAGGGATCTTTTCATCAACTTCAAGACACTGCGGCTGTCGACAGCTGGCATCTCGAGGATTATGATCCGGCTGAGCGGTATATTGCAGCCAGTTTACGAGGAAATATTAAACGACGTCAAGCAGGGGACGAAAATTTGGGCCGATGAAACCGGCTGGCGGGTCAAGGGCAAGCTGTGGTGGTTATGGATATTCGCCAATGAGCGTAGTGCCTATTATTGGCCCGACAAGACACGCGGGGGGCCGGTCGTTAAGAGGCTCCTGGGTGAGGTGTTCTTTGGTATCCTGATCGTGGACGGTTGGCACGCCTACACAAAAATTGTCTGTGACCGGCAAACCTGCATGGCGCACATATTTCGCAAAATACGCGCCTTCATTGACGCGTTTCCCCGATATCGTTCCATCATGAAATTCTATCTAAAGTTGAGGCAGATCATCAGGGACGGTGAGAAACTGCAGGGGGCACGCGATGGGTTGAGTGCGCTGGTTTTTCAGCGACGATTGAAGGCCCTGGAACAAAGACTGGACGCATTGCTGGAATGGAAGAACCCCAATGACACACTGAAAGAGGTGATCAAAAAAGTCCGCCGCCAGCAGGAACATATACTGATTTTCATCAAGTATAAAGACGCGCCCCATCATAATAACTATGGTGAATACATCATAAAGAAGGGTGTCGTGAAGCGGAAGATGTCCGGTGGCAGCATGTCCGCCGAAGGTGCCAGAGCCTATGCTTGCATACAGTCGGTCGCCATGACCTGTCAGTTAAGGGGTATTTCCTTCCACCGCTTTCTGAAAGCCAGTTTGGTTTGTTATATCCGTACGGGAAGGCCTATGTTGCTGGCTGAATATGAGTCCGGTTTGAAACCTCTGGCAATCGCTGCTTGAATCCAGTTTAAACTCACGTTCGCACAACACCACAGACAATACCGCCGAAGGGCTAAATC
>JADFWI010000469.1 GCA_015222985.1 Pseudomonadota bacterium
AAGGCGAAAATTATAACCACAGGAATACATTGAAGTATTTCGAGGATTATAATTTGAGCCTGACGCAGAGATTGGGAAAAATTGCCATTCTCAGACAGCCTCCTAGTGCCCATCCACAAACGGATCTTAAGACACTGGCTGGGAATGTGTAGGTATTTTATGAAGCTTCCTTGTTAAAAACCCACTTCTCCACCATCTCGAACACAAGCTCTCTCTTGATCGGCTTCGTGATGTAATCGTCCATACCCTTCTCAAGGCACTTTTCCCTATCACCCTTCATGGCGTGGGCAGTCATGGCAATGATGGGAATTTCGACAAATCCGTTGCTCCTAATTGCTTTTGTAGATTTCATACCGTCCATTATTGGCATCTGGATGTCCATGAAAATCAAGTCAAACGCGTCAGGATCCTTTGTGTATTTGTCGACTACCTCCTGGCCGTTGTTTGCTACCTCCACTTGATAGCCAGCCTTTGTCAACATCATCTTGGCCAATTTTTGATTGACTGGATTGTCTTCTGCCAAAAGAATACGTGTGGAGCGCTTGGCCTCTTCTTTTATGGAATGCTGAGTGACAAGTGACCATCGTTCCTCTTTCCCCTGGTCGTTCTTCTTTTCCCCCAGCAGGCCTTTTATCATGTCCAGGAGTTCTTTACGATCAACCGGTTCTGGCAAAAAGCCGTCAAAGCCTGCTTCTAAACACTTCTTGGCGTTTCGCTCAGTGGATGATGAATAGGCCAACAAAGGGACATTAGCAATATGTGACTGGGAACCACGAATTTGCCGTGCCACGTCATAGCCGCTCATTTGAGGCATCTGAATATCCAGAATACAAATGTCAAAGGGTTCACCGCCATCAACGGCACTTTTTAAAGTTGGCAATACTTCTTCAGCCCTTTGAAGGGGAACGAAACGCATACCGGCCGATGCTACGGTTCGCGTTAAGATATCCAAGGTTTTTTTGTTGTCATCTACGACAAGGGCTTTTTTGCCCGACAGCGATACTGAGAAGACGACTTTGTGCTGTTTGCCTTCAGCCTTGTCGAACCAGGCGTTAAAGTAAAAGGTGCTTCCCTTGCCCGGCTCTGTTTCTGCCCAGACATTACCCCCCAAAATCTTGGCGATTTGCTTGGAAATGGGAAGTCCCAGACCGGTGCCGCCGTATTTTCTGGTCGTAGAAGTGTCGGCTTGTTGAAAGGCCTTAAAGATTGTGTCTACCTTGTCTTGCAGGATACCGATCCCTGTATCACGAACACTGATGCAAAGCTTCACACGCTCATCATGTTCCTCTTCAATGTTGATTGAAAGTTCTATCTCGCCGGTCTCGGTAAATTTTGTGGCATTGGACATGAGGTTCAGCAGCACCTGCCTGAAGCGCCCAGGATCCCCTCTGACATGATCCGGCACTTCATCTCCAATGCGGCATAATATCTCAACTGGCTTGTTCGCCACCTTTGGACGAATCAACTTACAAATGTCATAGGCCGTGACTTCGGGATCAAAGTCAACTGTTTCGAACTCCAACTGACCAGCCTCGATCTTGGAAAAATCAAGGATGTCGTTGATCAGGGAGAGTAGCCCCTCACCGCTTTGTTTTATTGTATTGGTAAAATCAGTCTGTTCATCATTCAGTTTGGTATCAAGCAACATCTCTGTAAAGCCGATAATTCCGTTCATAGGTGTTCGTATCTCGTGGCTCATGTTTGCTAAGAACTCACCTTTGGCGTGGTTGGCCTGTTGCGCTTCAAGCGCCATCTCATTGGCCCGGGTGGTTGCCTCCTCGAGTTGGCGGTTGGTTTCCAGCAGATCATCCTCAGCCTTCTTACGTTCGGTGATGTCTGTTGCTGCCCCGACGATTGCAACGGTCTTTCCGTTTTCCACAACCGGAGCTTCCCTAATCTCCAGCATCACCTTTTGTCCGTTTTTATGCACTAATTCCAGTTCATACGGTGGCTGTATTCTGCCACTTTCAATTGCCGCAACAGTTTTCTTGAAACCCTCTTCATTAATTGGACTATCCGAAGCAAGTTCAGTCCACTTAACCATTGCCTCCTCAGCGGTATATCCAAGCATCTTTTCTACCTGCGGGCTGAGATAAGTAAGAATATGGTCGGGAGTATGTGAATAAAACAAATTGGTACTATTCTCAAGGATGTTACGAAGTTTTACTTCGCTTTCCTTCAAAGTTATCTCTATCCGCATGTGTTTGGCAACCAGTTGTGATAACTCTTCCGCCTCCCTCAAGCGGGTGTTGCCTGCCACTTCTGCAATTCTCTTGTAGTATTGAACCTTTTTTGTTGCTTGTTTTAACCTTGCTTCTAGTTCGGCTCTGGTATCGTTTATCATTCCTTCAGTCCTTGGCTAGAACCAACAAAACTCCCGTCCAATCCAGCCCTCTGCTCTTTCCTAGGAGCGGTGATACTTCAACTCCGGAGTAAACACCTAAGAGAGGAGTATCGTATTGATTGAACACCTTTTGGACTTCGGAGGCTTCTTCCGTAATCGTATGTGAGATTCTTGCCGTTCTACCTGCACAATCGATGTAGAGACCAAAAACGGGTTGCCTCCCGTCTGCTATTACCTGTTCTAAAAGCTCAGCTGAGTTTCTTCTGGCAGACTCAATCATCTGTCTACCATCCCGTAACATGAACAAGATTTCTGTGCCTTCCTCAAGGTCCGGCTCAAAAAGAACAACGCCTTCACCATTAGGCAATGCACCAGCAATGAGTCTGTTGACATAACAGCTTTCTTCAAAGGCGCCATATTTTTCTCCGTGGTTTATGCCTATTGTCAGTCGGCTCACGGGCTTTTGTTTCCGCCACTCCTCATTTCCGTACATAGCGTCGATCATCTCAACAATAGGTTTGCCATCGACTTCATAAAGGTTAGAACCTTCGATCCTTGTAATAGTGTGGTAGATTCCGTCTTTCGGAGTACAACCGTGGGCGATCCTGAAGTAGGGTTCAAAACCTCCTGATGCTAAAATGCCTACTGCGGACTGAGTATCGACATGGGAGCCGCAGAACTGGTTTGGTGGACCAAAGTCGAAATCTCCGAGAACGCCTATGCCAATAATGGGGACGTTGGATTTCAGTGTCTCTTGGATTCCTTCAACAAGAGGTCGAGAAGCGTTCATAATTGGCGGTGAGGTGTTTGTTGATGGACTCTTTATTGAATCGTAAAAAAGAAGTAGAATTTTGCCTTCATGCGTGTTGGACAGTTCTTTTCCCAGTTTTCGTCCTGCCGATTTTTCATCTTTATCCAAGCCACTTACTACTGCTAAAGTTTTTTGTATTTCATTAGACTGTATTAGTGCAACTCCACATGGATAGCCTTCATATGACAAATCATCATTAGTGATTATGCCAATGGCCGAACCTCCGACTATGGGTATGTCCTCACCTAAAACCGATTGCAATCCGCGAAAAAATTCATCTGGGTTGGTCTGGCTGCTGCAAAATGATAGCACAATATCAGGGCTGACCATGTCACCGTTTTCCAGGGCAAGGCGTGCTGCTTTTTTGCCAGATGCCAGTGAGTTTTTTTCGTTACAGTAGCCAAGGCCAACTTTCATTTTTTCGTTCTCTCAAGGTATATACATTGCGGAATCGATGAAATCGGTTTTCATTAGATTTGGGATACGCTGTGGTCAAGACAGCTTTGCACAAAACATGCCAGGCAATGATGTCGTAACCCATGATAATTTTGCATAATTTCCATTGCAACTGCTGTTTTTTGGATCCTGAAAATTCCGGGGTTGGGGGGGGTTGGGTTTTTGGGGACATCCTTGACTAGCCGGACTTGTGGGAATATGGATTGGGGACTCACATTTCAAAGGGCTGAGTCATGCCGAGAAGAGCCAGGTTGGATGCACCCGGGACTCTGCATCATATCATTGTCCGGGGTA
>JADFWI010000470.1 GCA_015222985.1 Pseudomonadota bacterium
TGAAGAAGATCCTCAGCATCGTCAATTATTTCTTGCGCCGTGGTTGTAGATGCCACAATTTCTTCCTTTACGGCCTAGCCGCCCTCATACCCGAACTTACTCCATGAACAAGCCCTGGATTATTAAATCGCACACTGAGTCCTTGCGATGGCTGAGCGCCCAGAAGATTACGGGAAAATTCCTTGATAAACCTCTCGTCTTCCAGCGCCTTCCGACTCCAAAACTGACTGTATAGCACTTCAATGTCATGACTTATTCGTTCGCCTCCCCTGCGTTTTCCGTGTTGTTTTTCGGCATTCGTACCCAAATTCGCTAAAGCCCTGCGCCAAATACAATCATGAATCTCCGGTGGGTGAGGCGGGTAGGTACTATTATCCCATGTACCAAGATCGGGATATGTTCTTTCAATATGAATTTCGATATTGTATTGCTTGTCTGCCGGATTGCTGAACATCAGGAAGTGCTCAGGGGAAGAATCGAGCTGTGAATAGCCATACCGTTCGTATCGCCACTTACTGGGTCTACCAACGCTGGCCCAATATCGCCGATCAGCAAAAGAGACTTCTGCGGCCATTGGAGTAGCGGGATATAGATCAAATGTAGCTGCAAATATCTGTTTAATGGTCCAGCGATAATCAGCATCTACTGGTGCTGTTGGTTCTATGGTCGTATGAGGAATTTTGACGCCGCAATGATAAATCTTGCCACCGCTTGCATATGCATCGTAATCAGTAGAGACTATAGCATTCTGATCATTGAGTTGATAAAGCTCAAGGGTTGTCGTGTCGGGACAATTAATCCTAAGGATACGCCTATTGAGCTGATCCATGCCATTGATGCTATCAACAAATACAATATCATCATTTTGGAATCCGTGACCGGTTACGCCGGTATCATGTGACGCCGCAGTCAAAACACATGGATCTGCCTTGGTGGCTGCACTGATATTCGCGTATGCTCTTGTAAATAGCTCATTATAGCTTTCACGCATCCAGGCCAGGGAAACAACATCAATGTCCATTATCTCCCTGTTGGCGGTTATCAGGGCATCCTGAATCATCTCATTGAGAGCTTCGGGGACAGGATCAACCTTTATGAAATTGCCACATTTATTTCTAAGGGCCAGGTTTGACATGCGGGTAGCCATGGCTTATTACTCATCCATATTGATAGGGTGTTCGCTGGTGTCTTCCTTTGCGGGTTCTCCTGTTTCGCTATCTCCGGCTATCATAAAGGTACAATTTTCAGGCATTTTTTCTGTGCCAAAGCATTTTTGCCACTTGGCGATGATTAAGCCCTGTATTCCGAGACCCATCATATTAATGTCGACAGCGTTATCCTCAACCCACTTTTTCAGGGTCTTTTCACCTACAGTACGAAAATCCATGCCCACTTCAAATACCCTAAGAGGATCTATTTTAAATCCAAGATCAGCCTTATCTTTTTCGGTCATGGCCGGACCAAGGACTGAACCAGACTGATCGCACTCAATCATATCTTTCCGCGCAGCCAGGGCAGAAGTCCACCCCAGGAGTCTCAATTTATTTTCACCTAACTTCTTTAGATATCTTGCCATTTATGCCTCCGTTAATAGTAATTGAACGGGAGAGATTAATCCCCCGCTCAACAATTAAGGCCTATGCACCGTAAATGCCGACTATCGACCAGACCCATTCACCTGTTATCAAGTTTTGGGTAATTACTTGCATATCGGCAGTTCCTGCGGCTGCATATTCATTGTCTGCATCCCCGTCCGCTACTGTTTCAAAAACTACAGTTCCGGCCGTAGCATCTAAGGCTACAGCAGTATCAAACTCCTCGCCGCCTGCAAATCCCAAATCACCTTGTGCGCCTGCTGTCGTACCTGCCGTTACAGTCCTGAAAATGGAATACAAAAACACGCAACCAGCCGGAAAATCTATCAACTGAAGAATATCGTTAGCAGTAAAATATCCATCTGATGTCGGAGTTGCGTGGTTTGCAATCGCTGTTGCCGCGTTGAGCGTATGCTCCAATCTGAAAAAGCCACCATCTGCCAATTTATCCCAAGGGATAGCAGCCCCACCTACAGTTTCGTCGTATGTTGCCATATTATTTATCTCCTTATGAGCGCCAAGAGAATCCCCTCGACGCTCATAGTAAATTAACCCTTTTTTGCCACAAAATGACCAATGCCCTTACCGTTCACGACCTTGTAGCCGTAAACTTGCAGGCCCCGGATCAAATCACCAAAGTCATCCTGGTTTTTCAGGGTTTCATGCTCCACGATCTGAGAAGCAAAAGTCAGGCAAGATGGATGCCCAAAGATCATATTCCACTCTTCAGGGGTTGTTCCGTTCTTGGCAATGTTATTGCTCCGATAAATGGTAAATCGGTCAATAGCCCCAATTCTTCCATTGCGAAGAATAGAGGTTCCATCACCTGCGAGGCTAGCATCCTTGAGATCCGATTTCTTCACCATGCCGCAGAAAATAGGAGGCATGATCTGCCATCTTGCCGTATCCGGAACGTTTTGCTCATCCAGAACAGTTCCCATGTCTACGAGAAAATCGAGAATGTTTGTTTTGTCCACTGCCGCAGGGGTCCCGGTTACACCCAGATCTATGTTACCTGAATCGGCCCCCGCTGTAGCTCCGGAGTTATTGGAATCAGCCTCCGAGTAAACATTGGACAAAATGCCCGAATCAATAGTTTTTGCCATCTGCTGACCGGCATCATCTGTCCACTTCTCTACATAAGCCAAGTCTGATTGCACCTGCTCAACCTTATTGACTGCAAAGGCATAATAGTGCCCTTTGTCAATATCCAGCTCAACATCGGAGGTAGTCGGACGCTCATAATTAAGCCCCTGGCCTATAATGTAGTCGCTGATAGTGATGTCAGGGATTACCCTGATGTGTACCTTATCACCGTATTTGGTGATCTCACCTTGGTAATCAGTGTTTGAAATCGCAGCAAAAACCGTAGAAAGATAGAACTTTACAACCATCTTCCCGGCCCACACCTCGGGTATGTAAGTCCCCGACATGCTTGTTATTCCTGATGCTACGGGATAATCTGCCATAATATTAGCTCCTTCGTGGAATTACTCTCTTTGAATTCTACCTTCTTTTTGAGCATTCCAGATATCTTGTTCTGTTTGTTTTCGTTCTTTGTCTCTGTTTTTGTACTTGCCTTTTTGAACATCAACGTAGAATTTGTTGATTTGCGTTACCGTCCAGGTTTTTTTCTGCACCGGGACATTAGATGCCCCTGCACCCTTAGCAGGAGATATGTGAGGCTTTAAAACCCCTGGTTTTTCTGCTTTCGGCGGGATTTCCCCCGAAGCCGAACCTTTGAAAGCTACAAAGTCATTAAATATTTCGGCAACTATCGTTGCGTTCAGACCGAGCTGTGCTTTCTGTAAAATTTGCCGGCGAGTCATACCAGTATATGGAGCATTCTGATTTAACCAATTGTTGAATTCAGGACTTTTATCAATGGCATCCCAATTAGGAATAGTAGCCTCAATTTTATCCCAAAATCGGTCTTCTACCGTCTTGGTTTGTGCACCCTGAATATCAGCCATGCTTTGCGTGAGGGGTTGCATTTGACTTTGTATCGCACCGCTTATGATCTTTCCAAGGATTTCAGGGTCTACGGTTGCCCGCAACTCCTCAAGCTCTCCTTCGGAAAGACATTCCTGCGCAATTTTACCAGCCTCAATCTTTGGCGCCTGCTCTGGTGGCTTATCCTCCACCTTCAACTTTTCCACTTCTGCCTGAAGGGTGCCAATAATCTGGCCAAGTTCGTTACTGTGTCCGCGCAAATCCCTGTTTTCAGCAATAAGACGAGGAACTTCAGCATCGTACTTGCCCTGCAA
>JADFWI010000471.1 GCA_015222985.1 Pseudomonadota bacterium
AGAGATGCTCGAAGCGTAGCCCGCGATGTTTCCGAGACCCTTGCGGCCATGGCCAATGCCGATGGTGGGACCCTGGCATTGGGAATAGAAAATGACGGCACACCCAGCGGCGTGGATTATCCGCAAGATCGCTTCATGGCTATCTCCTATCGGGAAATAGGTATCGGGGAGGATGCAGCATGAAAACCGTGTTAGTAAAAGTACAAAGCGATCATCTTGAACGTTTAGCTTCGGCTGTGAACCCTATTGTTGCCATTTGTGAACTTATTTGGAACAGTTTAGATGCCGACGCAATGACAGTGAATGTTGAGATTGATCGGAATCCTCTTGGTGGTCAAGAGGCCATCAGAGTGATTGATGACGGCCATGGCATCTCCCACGAGGATTCTGTGCCCGCCTTTGAGAATCTTGGCGGCTCCTGGAAACTCCATCACGCAAAAACCCAAAATGGTAGATTGATTCATGGTAAGGCGGGAAAAGGCCGTTTTCGGGCCTTCGTACTCGGAAACCGTGTCAAATGGGAAACCCGTTACCGATCTGATAGCACCACCTTGGTCTACAATATCAGCGGTGACCGATCCAATCTTCGTAACTTTGATATAACTGAACCAGAAGAATCATCTGACGAAGCTACGGGTACAGTAGCCGAGGTCACTGACATCATAAGCACATTCCCGAGTTTGGAGGATAATAGAGCCGATCAGCTGCTGGCAGAGGAGTTTGCGCTCTATCTGCGTCAATATCCTGATGTCAACATTTTCTTCGACGGTAGGCGGGTAGATCCTTCGAAAATCGAGGCACGCGTCGATGACTATCCTCTGAGTCCCGTAGAGCTCGAGAATGGCGACGGCAAGATCGAAGCGTTTTTGACTATAATCGAATGGACGCAACATACGGAGCGTGCGCTGTACTTGTGCGACGTCAATGGCTTCACCTTGTCCAAGAGCCCTGCGGGGATACAGGCACCAGGTTTCAATTTTAGTGCATATTTGAAATCAGACTTTATCCGTGAGCTCGATAAAAGGGGGGCTCTATTACTGGAAGAACTCCATCCCGATCTTAGAAAGCTATTGAGTGTTGCCAAGGAGAAAATGCGAGAACATTTCCGAGAGCGTAACGCCGAACAGGCATCTAAGCTAATTGATCAATGGAAAGAGGATGCTGTCTATCCCTATGAGGGCGAACCTAAAAATATTGTGGAAACAGCAGAACGACAGGTATTCGATGTCCTGGCGTTGAACATAAATTCTTATTTGCCAGATTTCGATTCCTCAAATGAGAAAAGTAAGCGCTTCGCCTTTAGACTTGTAAAGGAGGCATTGGAGTCAAGTCCATCGTCCCTACAGGACATCATCAAGGATGTTCTCCAACTCCCACCAGAAAAACAGGAAGAATTTGCTGAGTTGCTCAGAAGAACATCGTTAGAGGCCATTATCAACGCGTCCAAGGTTGTCGCAGACAGGTTGAACTTTCTGGAGGGCCTTGAATTTCTGGTTTTCAATCCTAAGTCCAAGGAGCAGTTACTTGAACGTCGGCATCTACACAAAATTGTCGCGGACCACACATGGCTTTTTGGCGAAGAATTCAACCTAACGGTCAGCGACAAGAGCCTCACCAATGTCCTAAAGAAACATCTCAATCTACCAGAGAAGGCCTTGGCCGACGACTCTCCCGTACTGAGGGAAGACGGAACGGAAGGAATTATAGATTTAATGCTGTCAAGAAGTATCCCTCAACCGAAGCCCGAAAAGAGGGCGCATCTGATTGTGGAGTTAAAGCGACCCAAAGCCAAAATTGATAATAATGCCCTTACTCAGCTCAAAGGTTACGCATTCGCGATAGCAAGCGATGAACGATTCAAGGATACAACGACACGATGGGACTTTTGGGCAGTATCGAATGAGATGAGCGAAACGGTCCGGCGGGAAGCAACTCAGAGAGATCGTCCTGAAGGGTTAATCTATGAGCAACCAGATGGGGCAATCAAGATTTTGGTTAAGACGTGGGGCCAACTGATTGATGAATGCAAGGCTCGCCTTCGTTTCTTTCAGGAAAAGCTTCAGTATCAGACAGACGAAGATTCCGCTCTTGAGTACCTCAGAAGAACCCATGAGAAATACTTACCAAAAGTCCTGAAAAGAGAGGTGGCGTAGATAGCGTCGGCTGTGACGCGCTGAGCCGGAAAAGCATGCCGAAGCCCCGGATTACGAAGACGCGGCAGCAAGGCTGGGATTATGAGATGAGCTGGCATGAACGATAAAGGCTTACAAGAAAAACTCATGATATTCACCGTCGGTCATTCCAACCATTCGTTGGAGATGTTCATTGATCTACTGAAATCCCATAATGGGGGATGGGCCGCTGTTGAATTCGTTGAATAAGTCTGATGCGGGATTTTCAAGAAACTATCCATGGGCGGTAGATTTGGGAAATATGGTGATGCCAAACGCAAGGCGCAGATCCGGAAAAACCGTCTCAAGCCCCCTGCCCTTCGGCAACAGAGAAAGGACAAACCCTTGAAGGGCTCTCGAAAGAGCAAAGTGGCACGCGGGGTTCAGAGTTGATCCTATCTCATTA
>JADFWI010000472.1 GCA_015222985.1 Pseudomonadota bacterium
CTATTTCCGGGGCCAAGGCCTTTACCACGAATATATTGATACCAACCGGCGGGGTGATTGCTCCCATTGTAGTTACCATCGTCAGGATTATGGCATACCACACCGGATCAAAACCAAGAGCCGTCCCCAGGGGAAAAAAGATCGGGATGGTCAGGACCAAAAACCCCAGGGAATCCACAAAGCATCCCCCAATGAGATAGATCAACAGCACGATTGCCAGAATAAGGACGGGGGAAACCGGCAGTCCTGAGACAAAATCGGCTACTATGAAAGGGAGCCTGGTTATGGCCAGAAAGCGACCAAAAATTATGGCCCCGGCAACCAGAACAAATACCATACATGATATCTTCAGCGTGTCCCCCATTGAGCTGACAAGCCCTTTCCAAGTCAGCCTGCCGGTTGCCGCAGTGACCACAAGCGTGAAAAAGACACCGACGGCCCCGGCCTCGGTAGGTGTAAATATGCCTGCGTACAATCCTCCGATCACCAGAACGAATATAGCTATTGCCTCTATGACCCCTGTAAGGGACTGTATCTTCTCCTTCAGACTCGTTTTTGGTCCCGCCGGGCCAAGATCGGGGTTTATCCGACAAAGAACAAGAATCGTGATCACAAAGAGGGTTCCCAAGAGAATGGCAGGCAGAATCCCGCCAAGGAAAAGCTTGATTATGGACTGCTCTGTTTGCAAGCCTATAATAATGAGGACCACACTGGGGGGCATGACCGTACCCAAGGTGCCACCGGTGGCAACCGTGCCACTGCTCAGCCTCGTATCGTAATTATATTTTTTCATCTGTGGCAAGGCGACTGTGCCCATCGTGGCCGCTGTGGCTGTGTTGGAACCGCAGACAGCGGCAAAGAGTTCATCAGCACCTATCGTGGCAATAGCCAGTCCACCCGGCCAATGACCAAACCACTTGTAGGCTGCGTTGTATAGCTTTTCAGCTATACCGGAGTTAAACGCGAGGTACCCCATCAAGATGAAAAGGGGTATTACAGTCAGCCCGTAAGTGGAAAATGTGGTCCACAGGTCTGTACCTGCCATGTTGATGGCCGCTTTGAAGGAGACCACATAGCTGAATCCGCAGAAACCAACTACAGCCATGGCAAAACCCACAGGCATGCCCAGTAAGAACAACACGGCAAAAAGGATGACAATCCCTACGATTCCGATCAGAGTTAGACTCACTGCTCACTGTCCTTTACTGCGAGCACGGATTTCAAAAAATCGGTCAGAAAAGCCACTGAAAGGGTCGCACACCCCACCACCACGCCAAAGGTGAATGGATAGTAGATGATTCGGAGTGTTTCAGTCACCTCTCCCGTCCTCCACAGGGTCATGCCGTATTTGGCTATCTGCCATGCTGCAATGGAAAAAAAGATCATGCATATGAAATGATTGATTCCATTTAGGACTTTCTGTGTCCTCCTTGAGAAGCGCTGCACCAGTATGTCTACTGCAATATGCCCACGTTTCATCTGGGTATATCCCAGAGCAAAAGCCGTTACAATCGCCCCGAGATATCCCATGAGTTCAAA
Organism: Pseudomonadota bacterium; assembly: GCA_015222985.1. GTDB lineage: Bacteria > Desulfobacterota > Desulfobacteria > Desulfobacterales. The sequence continues at coordinate 1,540 of JADFWI010000472.1, forward strand.
GGTGCCCCTCACCGGCACCCAGACGAGACGCAGGAGTATGTTAGTGCAGGTCAGAAATATCATTGCTACCAGAAACACACCTGCCATCCAGATGAGGGCCTGGTTTAGCACCTGGCTTACCTTGTCCAGAACCCCCATGTCATTCCTCCAGTTCCAGGCAGGGGGCATTTCAGACTCTTGACATGATCGGCCGCCTTGTCAGGAATGTAGATCTGCCGCCTTTGCATTGGGTTTATTGCCCGGAATACATCTTGGTAAAGGCCTTTATGTCGTCCACTATGGCTTCTGCCGGCAAGCCTTCTGCCTTCGCATCTTTGATCCACTTTAGAGTGATCGGTTCCAGCAATTCGTCCCATTTGACCTTTTCTTCTCTGGAAAGCTCTATTACTTCAATTCCATGGGTCTCTTTAGACCAGGCAATAGATTCATCCACATGATTATCCATGTAGGTGCCAGTCCATGCCGACTGCTGAGCCCCCAGGTCTTCCATGACCTTCCGTACGTCCTTGGGGAGAGAATTCCACTTGTCCATATTCATGACCACTGCAAAGGGGTAGACTGCTGCGCCTGTGACGGTCACATATCGACAGAGCTCAGCAAACTTGAAGTCCTTCATGACCTCAAGAGACGAAAACAGCCCCTTGACCACTCCCTTTTGCAGGGCCTCCGGGGTTGCCGGCATGGGCATTCCGACTGCGTTCGCCCCCCAGGCCTTCAGGATCTGTGCGGCTCCACCCGAAGCGCGCAGATCAACGTTCTTCATATCTTTTAAGTTCCTGATGGGTAGCTTGGACATGATACTTGACGGGGCTGTCGTAAACATAGTAAGGACCTTCACCTTGGCAAATGCCTCAGGGTTGTATTTCTTGTAAAGATCCCACAGAACCTGGCTCCCTGTCCGTGAATTCGGTATTCCAAGAGGAAGGCTGGTTGCATTGGTAATTACAAAACGGCCTGGTTGATAGGCCATGCACAGGCAGCCTATGTCAGCCTGGCCTGCAATAACCCCATCTATCATATTCTTGGCGCCGAGCAGGGTCCCGCCTGGGTATGTGTCAATCACGACCTTCCCGTTGGTGCGTTCTTGTACTTCTTTTTTCCACCTTTCCATCTGGACACATGGGAAGGTGGGAGCGGGTGGGAAATTGGCATAGCTCAATTTGATCGGTTTTGCCATGGACACTGCCGGGCTCCACGTAATCGTAAAAAGTACAGCAAAAAAAACTCCAGCCATTATAAATCCTAGTTTTCGTCTCATTTCCTTCTTGCCTCCTTGTTCGTAATCGCTCTGTTTATCCAACAACCCGTAGCCGGAACGTGCCGATCTTTTCACCCCCTTTCTCCAAGGTGAGGACTCTGAACCCCTTTCCTCGTCTCTTTTTCCCCTGTTTCCCACAGATCGCCAAAAAACCACGCGGCAGCCTGCCACAAAAAAAGCCGCGGGATTCGAGGAACTGTCCGCGGCTTTGATCTGCTAATATGTTTAACACCTAGCGCTGGATACGGACAGACCCCTCCTTTCGGTCCTGCCACCACCAG
>JADFWI010000073.1 GCA_015222985.1 Pseudomonadota bacterium
CCCACCCAGGCTAAGCCCATTGAGGTCACCCAGAGGCTTCTGAAGCTTATCCGCGATGATATAGGGAGGAAGATTGAGATTGTGGGCGTAGCTACCACCGGCTCGGGCAGGAACGTGGTGGGAGATTTTCTCAATGTGGACCTGATCATCGATGAGATAACAGCCCACGCAAAGGGTGCGGTCGGGATATACCCGGATGTGGACACTGTGTTTGAAATCGGAGGACAGGACTCCAAATACATCTACATTTCCAATAGTTACCCCCTTGATTTTGACATGAATAAGGTGTGCGCCGCAGGTACGGGTAGTTTTTTGCATGAACTAGCCAACAAGTTTGGGATCAATATAGTGGACGAGTTTCAGGAGATTGCGCTGTCATCGGACAAGCCTGTCAAGCTGGCCGAGAGATGCACGGTATTCATGGAATCAGACCTCGTGTCGTATCACCAGAAGGGGGCACAGAAAAAGGATCTGATAGCAGGATTGTGCTATGCCATCGTCTATAACTATCTGAACCGAGTGGTGGGGAAGCGAAAGATAGGACAAACCGTTATGTTTTTAGGAGGCCCTTCTTTGAATAAGGGGGTAGTCGCCGCCTTTGAAAATGTCCTTGGACGTCGTGTCCTGGTCCCCCGGCACAGGGAGGTCTTAGGGGCCTACGGCGCTGCGGCCAGTGTGCAGGACAAAATGCGCCTGGAGAACAAGAATGAGAGCGCCTTCAGAGGCCTGGACAGCGCGATAAACGACCGAATGAAGTATGTTGAAAAAATATGCCGTGCAGACCGTCACTGCCATAACCAATGCAAACTGAAAATCTATGATTTTGACGGCCGTAAGAGTATTTGGGGCGGTGAGTGCGGTCGGTATGAAGCGACAAGAAGCATGGGACCCAAGAAAGAGAACTTCTTTGAACTGAGACAAAGGGTTTGGCATACGTTCATGGCTGGGGTTTACGCGGAGTTGCAGGGTGAACCACTGATGGAGACGGACAATCGACCAACTGTAGGTATGCAGAGGGCTCTTTATGGCCACCAGTCCGGTATCTTGTGGGCCCACTTTTTCGACCGGCTCGGATTCCGGCTTGTCCTGACCCCGCCCACCAACACGCACATTTCCAAGATGGGGCTAGAGACGACGGTGGCCGAGACCTGCTATCCGGTAAAGGTCTCCCATGGTCACGTCAAAGAGCTGATGGGAAAGACCAGGTACCTTTTTCTTCCCACCATTATCGACATGGCAACGCCTGAGCCTTCGGAAACCGGGTTTTACTGTCCCATGGTCCAGAGCAATTCTTATATGGTCCGTATGGCCCTGGGGATAGACCCGTCATCCATTTTGAGTCCGGTCATTCATCTGAAATACGATCTGGACACGCTGGCGCTTGAGCTTTCAGAGCAGATACAATCAAAGCTTGGCGTGCGCAGAGCTGAGATAAGAAAGGCCCTCCAATATGCCTTGGACAGGGAGAATCGGTTTGCCAGGGAACTTCACAGGAAGGGGCTAGATCTCCTTGAGGATGTGAATGCCGAAGAGCCTGTCGTGGTGGTGACAGGTCGCCCATATAATCTTTATGATGAAAGGTTGAATTTAAGGCTTGGTCAGAATCTGGGCAAGATCGGAATAACCGCGCTGCCCATGGATTTCATTGACGTGTCTTCGGTAGACCTCTCGGATTTTCCGTCTATGTATTGGGGACTTGGCGCTCAAGTCTTGAGGACTGCCAGGTTTGTAAAGAACCATCCGAACTATTTCGGTCTCCATTTGACCAATTTTGGGTGTGGTCCGGACTCTTTTATCGAACATTTTTACAAGCATATTATGGGAGACAAAGCATACCTGATCCTGGAGCTTGACGAGCATAGCGCTGTAGCTGGTGTTATGACCAGGCTCGAGGCCTTCAAGAACGTCATAGATAATACCATGCAAAAATCAGAGTCAGATCTGAGATTTGATTTAAGAGTGGCTAATTAGAAGGAAATGGAATCAGCGAAAGTCATAGATTTTCAATCGCTCACTGAAAATGTGGGCCGATTTAGTCTCAGGAACAAGACTTTCCTTATTCCTGAGATGAACAGGATAGGAGCGCATCTTCTGGCAGCAACATTCAGGGGGTTTGGTATTGATGCAAAGGTAATGGATACTTATAAGGGCCTTGATCTCGGAAAGGAATACACTTCCGGCAAAGAATGCTACCCCTGCCAGATTACCACAGGAGATATCCTCTATTTTATGAAAAAAGAAGAGGAGAGGCTGGGGGACGCCTTCAATCCGCAAGACTACGTCTACTTCATGCCCGAATCGGACGGACCATGCCGTTTCGGCATGTACAACAAATACCAGCGAATTGTCCTGGATTCCTTTTCCGAGTTGAACGGTGTAAAAATCGGCTCTCTTACGACAAGGGACGGATATTCACTGGCCGGTATAATTGAAAAGGGACGGGTCAGGGACCTCAGGAAAGCCGCCTATTTTTCCATGGTGGTGGCCGACATCCTCGACAGGTTGCTCTGGAGAATCAGGCCTTATGAAAAGGAATCCGGGATGGCGGACGATTTTATCGAGCGATCCATGCACGTCATGGAAGATACGTTTGAGACATATGGGGCCAACAAGGATTTTGACAAAATCCTTGATAAACTGGATGAAATCATCGAGGAGGGAAAGACAATTATTGATTCCAACATCCCTCCAAAACCCCTTATAGGGATGGTTGGCGAGATTTACTTGAGGACCCACGTCCATGCAAATCAGGATTTGATAAGAGTTCTGGAGAGGTATGGGGCTGAGGTGGTGAATGCCTCCGTTTCTGAATGGATGAATTATACGGCCTATGACAGGTTGAGAGATGCCAGAATAGGATTTCGGTTGAACCTGAAACAGCTCCGCCTGGGCCCAATGATGGAGCACTTAAGAAAGCTCCTGGGTTTCGGTGGGGACCTTTTTTATCAGGAATTCAGACAGAAGCAGATCTACAAGCGGGTGAGATCGCTTATTGACCTGGCCGAAGATCATAAAGTGGCCGATCTGGAAAATATTCTTAAGGAAGAGGACCTATTTTGTTTTGATGTGGGCACAGAGGCCTGTTTAAGCATTGCCGGAATCGTGGAATATGCCCGGCAAGGATATAACGGCGTGGTGAATGTTTACCCTTTCACCTGCATGCCCAGTATGACCACTTCAGCCATCGTAAAGCCTCTTATGAACGAACTCAGAGTTCCATATCTCGATACCCCCTACGACTCGGGCTTCCAACCCGGAAGGGAGGCGGCCACCAGGACCTTCATGTACCAGGCGTATCAGCATTTCAAACGACATGGGAGAAAAAAGCGAACAATTACCCCTTCGCAGAGAAATCAAATATCCACCTCATAATGCTGATTCCTATGAGGAAGAGACCCTCGGCCCGCGATACACGAAAACCCGTGCGCATGAACACGACCACAAGGGCTACCATGCCTACAAGGAGATAGACGCTTTTGAGGCCGGCCGGATCGATGTGAAGCGGGCCGAGCATGCCTGCCAGCCCGAGGACCCCCAGGAGATTATACAGATCGCTCCCGATGAGGTTTCCAAGGGACATACCGTATCGTCCCTTGGAGGCTGCCATAAGGGAAGTGGCAAATTCAGGTAACGAGGTTCCGGCTGCCACGATGGTTACCCCAATGACCCACTCAGACAACCCAAGGCCCCGCGCCAGGGATGTGGCCGCCCACACAAGGATATGACCGCCGGCGACAACAGCGGCGATCCCGATAACGAGCAAAGGAATGTCTTTCCACGTAGCCTCTTTTCCGGGGTCTTTGTCACTGTCATCCACAGGAGCCTTTTTCAAAAAAAGATAAGTAATGTACACGATAAGGGTAGAAAAAAGTAAAAGTCCTTCTTTAGGGGTTAGCGTTAAGTCCTTGAGAAAAAAGACTAACACTGATGACATTATCAACAAAAAAAGACCGTCGCGCCACACAATGACAGGGGTGGTATTGATAGTTCGGATGGCAGCGCACCCTCCCAGTATGAATCCGAGGTTAAAAATGTTGGATCCTACCACATTGCTTACTGATATGTCGGCCAATCCTTTTACGGCAGCGTTGATCGTAACAGCGAATTCAGGCGCGGATGTTCCGATGGCGACAACGGTCAAGCCGATAGCCAGGTCAGAGATACGGAGCCTATGGGCAATGCGAACCGCTGAATCGACGAGCCATTCGGAGCCCTTCCACAACAATCCCACTGATATCGCCGCCAACACCGCATCCAACAACAGATGAGTCATAATGCCTTTTTTCCCGCTTCTTGTCCCCAGTATTCCATTATTGCAACATGCCATCGTTCCATTCGTGAGGCAGGGGATGAGATAGTGCCAACAAACATCCGTAACCGTTCACAGGTTACATTCATGCCGTACGGAATTGTTTTGAAAGATGAACGTCGAACATCGAATCCGCCTTCGGCGGA
>JADFWI010000473.1 GCA_015222985.1 Pseudomonadota bacterium
CAGATCGGGAGCGTCGCATCATGCTCGCTGCAGGCATAGGAGCAGGCGTAGGAAGCATCTTTCGGGCGCCTCTTGCCGGCGCACTCTTTGCGGCCGAGGTACTTTACCGTGACCCGGAATTTGAGTCAGACGTGATCATCCCTGCCGGCATCTCCTCGGTCGTTGCGTACTGTCTCTTCTGCCTGGTCTTTGGATATGGTTCGCTCTTTGACTCTCAAGATTTTGTCTTTCAGAATCCCTTGGAGCTGGGGCCATACATTGTGCTTTCATTCGTCTTGGTTGGTGGGGGGATACTGTATATCAAGTCGTTTTATGGCGTGCAACACATCGCCAGGAATGTAAAGATCCCAAATCATATCAAGCCTGCCATTGGAGGTCTCTGTACAGGGGCCATCGGTTTTTTTCTTCCTGAAACCTTGTCCTTTGGTTATGGCTTTGCCCAAATGGCCCTGGATAATGAGCTTCCCACGCTTCTTCTCCTCAGCCTTGCCATAGGAAAAATATTCACCACCTCTTTTTCCATAGGTTCCGGGGGCAGCGGCGGCGTATTTGGCCCGTCTATTGTGATTGGTGGGGCCTTGGGCGGGGCAGTAGGCAGGATCTTCCATGACATTATGCCTGGGATTGTGACCCAGCCGGGCGCCTTTGTCGTAGTTGGCATGGCAGGGTTCTTTGCGGCTGTTTCCAATACACCAATCTCAACCATTATCTTTGTTAGCGAGATGACGAATTCATATCATCTGCTGCTGCCCAGTTTGCTGGTTTGCTCCCTTGCTTTCCTGCTTTCACGAAAATGGACAATCTATGTCAAGCAGGTGCAAACCAGCATGGACTCTAATGCACACCGCGGAGACTTTTTTGTCGATGTGCTTGGCACAATTCGGGTGAAAGAGCTTATGCCTCAAGTGAGAAAAGTCAAATTAGTCCCTGAAAACATGCCGTTTTCGGCATTCAGAAGGATGTTTTCTTCGACTGATCAGCACTATTTCCCGGTCGTGAACAAAGAAAAAAAGCTCACAGGCATTTTCTCCATTAACGATATTCGAGGCATCCTCTTTGATCCGGGAATCGGGGATCTTGTGGTCATGAAAGATATCTCCAATCCAGATATCATCGTCACAACCCCCTCTGAAGACCTGAATGAAGTACTCAAAAAATTCACTGTTCGCAACCTTCACAGGCTTCCTGTTGTCAAGGAAGAAGACCATACAATTTTGATAGGCATGCTGGATCGTAAGGAGGTCATCCAGCATTATAACCAGAGGGTCCAAGAGATCAAATCAAGTCGCCACAGAATGGAAGTTGAATCAGATCGTGAGATCAGCCAACTGAAAAACATACCCGTACGTGGGGCCATGAGGCGAGAAATAGAGACGATCCGGTCAGACATGCCACTCAGACAACTCACGGAATTCGTCTATCACAGCAAGTTCAATAGCTTTCCTGTGGTTGATGCCATAGGCCAGTTGATCGGTGTGCTTTCCCTATCCGACTGCCGGAAGACCTTTGATGTGTATTCCCAGGAAATGCTAACCGCTTTGGACATTGCCACGCATGATTTGGTGACCGTGACGGAAGATGATAGTCTGTTTCTGGCCCTGACCAGGATTATCCAGGGAGATTTTTCCTTCCTCCCTGTGGTAAACAAAGACAATCCAAAACAGCTCATGGGAGTTATCAGCCGAAGGGATATCATGTCTTCCTATGACAATATTGTTATTCGGAAGGTCCTAACAGAAAAGTCAGCGGTCTGAAGTGTGGCAGGGTACGTACTTCACTTCCCTCAAAAACAACCCGTGAGCGGGCGCTGTTATGCCGGCCTGTTTGCGGTCTTTTGATTTCAGGATATCCTCAAAGACCTCTGGCGTAATCTTCCCCAGTCCCACATCAACAAGGGTTCCCACAATGTTTCGCACCATGTGCCGCAGGAACCCATCGGCCTCAATACTGAAAGCCACGTAACCGTGCATGTTCTTTCCAGTCAGGCTTGCATCTATTACCGTCCTAACAGAATGTGATCGTGGGCTGCCGGCTCCCTCAAAGGCTGAAAAGTCGTGCCGGCCATTCAGGCAAAGAACAGATGTCCTGATCCCCTCAAGGTCGAGGTCTTTTCTGATGTGCCACGCGTACTGCCTAAAGAGGGCAGCCGGAATGGACCGATTCAAGATACGGTAATCGTAGACCTTGCTCCAAGCATCGTATCGAGCATGAAACGTCTCATCAACCGATGCACAATCCTTGATCACTATGTCTCCTGGAAGGAGGCTATTCAGGCCAACAGTGAAGATGTCAGACGTGAGTTTTGTGTCGACGAAAAAGTTGGCGACCTGATTCAGGGCGTGCACACCGGCATCGGTACGCCCAGACCCGATGATTGTGACCGGACGTCCGGTCATGGTCTTCAATGCGGCCTCGATGGTCCCCTGAACTG
>JADFWI010000474.1 GCA_015222985.1 Pseudomonadota bacterium
ACAGCCAAAATCCAATATGAGTTGTCCTTTTCTAACGCCGATATCCTTCAAAAATACCTCCCCATCCCCTTCTAGCCACTTTTGAATATCGGTTCCCATATTTTTTTACCTTTTATTTCAGTAGTCTTTCAGAGAAAGAATTTGGACACGGACCCGCCTGCCATCGCCAAGGAGGGCGTATAGCCTTTTTGCCAGCATGCATGGCAACGGCGGGCAGGTGAACACAGATTAACAAGGTGACACAGCCATGCCTGGCCCAAACCTGGATTAGTGGCCTGGTAAGTGATAATAAGCGAAAGCACCAGGGCGGGCCTGGCTGTACTCTTTCACAGGCTGGAAGCCTGTGCCACTCTGTGTTATAAGAATCTGTGCTTATCTGTGTAAACCTGTGTCCCCAAAAAGATTTTATTAAAACCTATACAATGTATAGAATGTTGAAGATGAACTGGCAAAACTTATTTGTTTGCAGGGAGCTTGGGCGGTCATTTGTCAGGCCTGTGAAGGCCGTAGGATTGTGGGGACATTGACTAGGTTGAATAAGTTTGATGAAAAGATTGGAAGTGTCCATTGGCGGTAGATTTGGAAAATATGGCGATGCCAAGCGAAAGGCACAGATTTGCGAGAACCGCCTCACAGGCCCCCTGCCCTTCAGCATCGGAGAAAGGACAGACCCCTGATAGGCGCCCGTGGAAGCAAAGCGGCGCGTATTGTTCAGCGATTAAGGTTCCTAAATAAGGCCAAATATCAACATGTTGTGTTCACTTCCAATGTTCCTCTGCCATCTCACCTGATCTTTTCGGATACGCAATATGTCATGGACCCACTGCCGTGAATGTGGTATGGTCACGGGCAAATGGAATGGTAACCAAGCCGTCTCTTCCATCGTTCTGTGTTATCTTAACCTTCTGTGATAATAGCGAACTGCATTGGCAACTTGCTGATTGCTTGACAAAATGGAAGACACATGGCTGGCGTCTTTGAAGTCTACGTGAAAACCTATTTTCCCGCCGCGAGAGGCTCTGGAGTATGTGTCGAGGTACGTCTATGGCGTCGCCATCGGTGTGGCCTCCTCCAAAGAACAGAAGGAGACCTTCACCACTGCCAAGGAATTCTTCAAAAACTGATAGGGAGGTTTTCTGCTTCCTGAAGATCGCACACGATGATTACCCCTCAGCTTCTTATAGATCTTCTTCTTATTCTAACCATAGCCTGGATCATGGGAGGTGTTTTCTCTCGATTCGGATTGCCGATCATGCTGGGACAGCTACTGGCCGGTGTCGTCCTGGGGCCGCCTGTGTTGGGTCTTGTGATCTGCTCTCCAGCTATTGCACTAATCGCCGAATTGGGGATCTTCTTTCTCATGTTTTATAGCGGCATGGAGATGGACCCTAAAGAACTCGTAGAACATATCCGGCCTTGTCTTGCCGTGGCTTTAGGGGGTTTTGTTCTGCCCCTTGCCGCGGGATATCTGACAGCCAGAGCATTCGGGGGCACCTTATACCAATCCCTCTTTGTGGGACTGGGTGTTTCCATTACAGCGATTGCTGTTCAATCGGCTATACTCAATTCTATGAGGATAAATAAAACTGAGCTGGGACACATCATTATTGGAGCCGCCATAGTCGACGACATCCTGTCCTTAATGTGTCTGTCAGTCCTTCTTGGTTTGGCCAAAACTGGTACCGTTCAATACATGGATTTATCAATCGTTGTTCTTAAAGTGACCGCCTTTTTTGGTTTGACTATCCTTGTGGGACTCTTTGTCGTGCCGAAAATGACTGTAAAGCTCCATGATCGGGAGGGCAAGGCCTTTACATTTGCCGTGGTATCGGCCCTGACGATGGCGTACTTGGCTGAACTGGCAGGTCTTCATCTCATTATTGGAGCTTTTCTCGCCGGACTCTTTGTGAGAAAGGAGATTATGGACACAAACATATACAATGCTATGAAGGACCGGTTTTTCGGCTTGAGTTATGGATTTCTTGTTCCTATTTTTTTTGCCTCTTTGTCGTGCCATCTCCGATTTTTCTGGGACTGGCGCTTCATATCTTTCGTATTGACTCTAACGCTGGTCGCCATCCTCGGCAAGCTCATCGGGTGTGGACTGGGCTTGGCTATCTTTAGACGCAATCCTTGGGAATGTGCAGTCGTAGGTTTCGGAATGAGCGGTCGAGGCGCTGTAGAACTAGTGGTGGCCGCGGTCGTGCTGCAGCTCGGCGACAAGCTAATGTTCACTCAGATGATTACAGAGCCCTTGTTGACGGAAGCCCAATTTTCAGGCCTGGTCCTGATGGCCTTTATGACGACATTGATCGCCCCTCTTTCTCTGAGATGGGCAGTTGTAAGAACATGTTTGCCGGATGAGAAGGCTGCGTTCTGTACGTTATGGAAGCAGGGCATTGACACAGGTTAAAAAGTGAGCCATTTTCACCACTGAGAAAGTATGCCATAGAAGTGAACGGCGGACCTTTGGGGACATGTTTTATCCATGTCCGCCTCGGGATCGAACGCCCTTCATACAAGCTGAAAACCGACACATCGAAGAAGAATTCATTATGTCCCCAAAAATGCAAAGCAAGTATGACCATGTCGTCGGTGTCATCTCGGACACTCACGGCCTCCTGCGGCCTGAGGCGGTCGCGGTTCTCAAAGAGACAGACCTCATTATTCATGCGGGGGACATTGATAATCCCTATGTACTAAAAGCGTTGCGAACAATCGCCCCGGTCCGGGTCGTTGCCGTGCGAGGCAACATGGACACCGGCGCTTGGGCCAGAGAGCTTCCGCGGGCGGAGGTGGTCGAAGTGGGAGAAGTCTCGATGTATGTGCTACATGATATATGTGAACTCAATCTGGAGCCGACCGCGGCCGGTTTTAGCGCTGTCATAAGCGGACATACTCACCGGCCTAGCGTTGGGGAAAGCAACGGAGTGCTTTTCTTGAACCCGGGCAGTGCGGGGCCGCAACGGTCAAACCATCCCGTATCCGTGGCCATCATTAATGTTCGGGGACGTTCTTTGACTCCACGGCTAATCGAGCTATAGAATCGCTTTGTGATGTTATGGTCATCCACGTTAATATGATAATTTACGCTTTCTCTGATTTTTTCCTGCCATCAGTCCGATTACCCAGCCGGACAACAGTACAAGAGCGCCAGTGGCAAACCACTTGTTCCTCTTTGAGGACTTCAAGACCTCGTTCTCCTCGGCTAACCTTTGCGC
>JADFWI010000475.1 GCA_015222985.1 Pseudomonadota bacterium
CCTTCTCCTGACACTCGCGGCAGATGCCGAAAAAGTCGAGGCGATGGCTCACGACCCGATAGCCCGTTTTTCTTGACACCTCTTTGCACAGTCCAGTCACGTCGCCGACTTTCACATCAACGATGTTTCTGCACTGTAAGCATATGAGATGCGGGTGAGGATGTGGATTTCTCCCATCATAGCGGCACCCCATACCACCAAAGCTGAGTTCCATGACCTGTCCCATCTCTTTGAGCAACGTTACAGTCTTGTATATGGTGGCCAGGCTGGTCATCGGAAAATCCCCTCTTACGCGCTCGTAAATCTCTTCCACACCTGGATGCTTCCGGCTAGCTGCCAGAATCCTCAGCACAGCAAGCCTCTGAGGGGTCAGACGATAGCCCTGTTCTCTCAATCTAGCGATCATTTCATCCAGACGTGTGTCAAGATCAGCCACGGGCTTGGAGCCTCCTTGCGGCGGACTTCTTTGGCCAGAAAAAGTGTGTATAGAGAAGTTTTAGTTCTTTCCAAATAATAGTTTTCCATAAGATTGTCAATCTGTTCGTAGTAATCTTGGTAAAAGGGGGCTATAGGAGGCAAAATGTGTCTCGTGAAAAATCCGGAAAACGGAAAAAAGACAGCAAGGTCATATGAGGAACAATTTGGCTTGCCGCAGAGGTACATTCTCTGATATAATAGAAGTATGTAATAGGTCGTACAACGCTCGGATCAATGAAAATCCTTTCTCATCGACACGCAAGTTCATTCCTTCATGGGCACTAGATTCACGGCCTTATGAAGCTATCCATTATCATACCTGCACTGAACGAAGCGCAGATATTGGGAAACACCCTCGAAAGCCTCAAGGGGCCACCTGTCGAGATCATTGTAGTGGACGGCGGCAGCAGGGACGGTACTGTTGAGGTGGCCCGTCAATACACCTCGCACGTTCTCGTTACGCGCGCAGGTCGCGGCTTTCAGCAAGACACAGGGGCACGTCAATCACATGGCAACGTGCTGGTTTTTCTCCATGCAGACACACAACTGCCCGGAAAGTATCCCCATCTCATTCATCAAGCATTGGATGATCCGGGCGTCATCTTTGGCGCCTTTTCCCTGGGCATTCACCGATCCACACCTGTCTTAGATTTTATCGCCTTCATCGCCAACTTGCGATCGCAGCTTTTTAAGCTGCCATATGGAGACCAAGCCCTTTTTGTACGACGAGACTCCTACTTCCAAGTGGGCGGATTTCAAGATTGGCCCATCATGGAAGACGTGGACCTAGTTCGTCGGTTAAATCGTGCGGGGCGCTTTAAACTGGCCTGCGGCTCCGTAAAAACATCGGCCCGACGCTGGGAAAAGGAAAACTTGATTTTCACAACCATGAGGAATTGGTCCCTAATGATTCGATACTACATGGGAGTCCCTCCACAGGCCTTGGCCCGCCATTATCCCGACACCCGATAGAAAAGGCCTGAATACATTCTATTTATCCATGCAATTAACCAAGTTAAGCACGCCTAGTCCTCTGTCAAGGAAGTTGAGCGGTTGCCGGTTAGATGAGAGCTGTTGGCCGGGATCTTTTTGCCGAGACAAAACCTCATCCATGTCAAGCCAACTCAGCGCCTTGACTTATCAAAGCGCAGTATTAGGTTTCCAAGATAAGTCCACAACTCAAATGTCTATTTTTCTGTCTGCAGAAAAGGGGATTTGTATGTCAAACCGGTTGCCCATTTTTCTAATCTATATACGTATCATTGTAGTCATTGCTCTTTTTACTGCTGATAAGCAAACAGAAACGTTGGCGGAACAGATTCTTGAACCTCCCGCTGAGAAGGAGTCAAACATGCTTGAGAAGATAGTGAAAAGCGATGAAGACTGGAGGAAGATACTGACACCTGAGCAAATACAGAATTACTCGCAGAAAAGGAACTGAACGACCCTTCACAGGAAAACACCACAACTTTAAAGGCAACGGGGCTTCGTTACTGTATTAATTCAGTTGCACTCAGTTTTGTTGAGAAGACAGGACATAAGGCGGGGAAATAGTGTCACCTCAGTTGACATATGAATAAACGCATTGCGTGGGGGAAAATTCAATGAAGATTGGTTTTGTTGGTTTAGGGAAAATGGGCGGACGGATGGTTGAGCGTTTGATGGAGGCCAGGCATGAGATAGTCGCCTTCGACCCGATTGAAGAGGCAGTGAGAGAAGCGCAAAATAGAGGGGCAATACCTGCAAGTTCCTTCCAGGGGCTAGTTGACCAACTTGACGCGCCTCGTGCTGTTTGGGTTATGGTGCCGTCCGGCAAGCCTACAGAAGATACGGTCACAACCTTATCCAGTCTCTTAGAAGGTGGAGATATCCTGATAGATGGAGGAAACTCCTTTTACAAGGATTCCATGAGGCGGGCACAAGCGCTTCAAGCAAAGGGTATATCGCTTCTCGACGCAGGCACAAGCGGCGGAGTCTGGGGACTAAAGATTGGCTACTGCCTGATGGTTGGTGGAAAAGAGAGGGCATTTAAGAAAGCGGAGCCTCTGTTTAAGGCATTAGCCCCGGAAAATGGCTATGCCTATGTGGGCGCAAGCGGCGCCGGGCATTTTGTAAAAATGGTCCATAACGGCATTGAATATGCTTTACTCCAAGGCTATGCTGAGGGCTTTGAGATTCTGAATGCCAAAAAAGAGTTCGATCTTGACCTAGAAAAGATTGCGCATCTGTGGAATCAAGGCAGTGTTATTCGCTCTTGGCTCTTGGAACTGGCGGCGGACGCCTTTAAGAAAGACCCCCATTTGGAGTCAATACGGGGATACGTTCAGGACTCCGGAGAAGGTCGCTGGACAGTAGCCGAGGCCATGGAAAACGATGTGCCGGCACCCGTTATCACGTTGTCTCTCTTGGAACGGTTTCGTTCGCGCCAGGAGGAATCCTTCACCGCCAGAGTAATTGCTGCATTGCGCGATGAGTTTGGCGGACATGGGGTCAAGAAAAAATAGGTGAAAGAAGTGGATCAAGACAACCGAACCAATGAAATCGGCCAAACAGTGGTCAAAGTCGGTGAGGTGCCCACAGGGGAGCCGGGATCGTGCGTGATTGAAGTGCCCGGTGACCCATGTGCCATTATCATCATCGGGGCCTGTGGGGACCTCGCACGAAGGAAGCTCGTACAGGCCCTTTTCAGACTTTTTGAGAACGGCGGACTACCGGACCCTTTTCTGATTGTGGGCGTGGATCTCGTTCAAATGAACACAGAAGAGTATCGGGATTTCATCAAAGAGTCTGTACAGACCTTTGGAGGGGTAAAACCCATTGAAAAGGACTGGAATGCCTTTGTGTCACAGCTTCATTACATAAGCATGAGCCCTGAGGCGGATTCACCCTATTCGGAACTCGGAGATTTTTTGATAAGCAGGCTTCGTTATCTCCACATTCCTGGAAATCGCCTCTTTTATCTTGCTGTGCCCCCCACCCAATATGTCAAGATTATCGGTGACCTGGGCAAGGCCTCTCTTTCGGAGGAAAGCGGCACATGGTCCGGATGGTGCCGCGTGGTCATCGAAAAGCCTTTTGGGCGTGATCTAAAAAGCGCTCAGGATTTGAATCGCCACATTCATGAGTACTTTCGCGAAGATCAAGTCTATCGCATCGATCACTATTTGGCCAAGGAGACAGTACAAAACTTGCTTATGTTTCGTTTTGCAAATGCCATCTTTGAGCCTATATGGAACCGGCGATATATTGATCATGTACAAATCACGGCTGCGGAAACGCTGGGTGTGGAACATCGCGCAGTGTATTATGAGCAGGCAGGGGTGCTGAGAGACATGTTTCAAAATCATATGCTCCAGCTTTTGGCCATGACCGCTATGGAGCCGCCCTCTCTGTTTGAAGCGGACCGGGTGAGGGATGAAAAAGTAAAGGTTTTTCGGTCTCTCCGGCCTTTTCCCGTAAACAGGATTTTGAACACCTTGTTCTGGGCCAGTACACGGCCGGAACGATAGGCGGGCAGCCGATGCCTGGATACAGAGAGGAACCGGGCGTGGATAAGCACTCGCTGGTTCCCACCTTTGCAATGGCCAAGCTCTTCATCGACAACTGGCGTTGGCAGGGGGTGCCCTTTTATCTGCGTTCAGGAAAAAGGATGACAAAGAAGATCACTGAAATCGCTATTCAGCTTAAGCAGGTCCCAAATCTGATGTTTCGCAATGTGTTGTCTGAAGCCATTTATCCTAATGTACTGGTCCTGAGAATTCAACCGGACGAAAGAATCACCTTGACGTTTCAGACAAAGCTTCCTGGCGCAAAAGTTTGCCTGCAACCGGTGACCATGGATTTTCATTACAGTTCCGTTAAAGAAGCCACATTTTTGGACGCTTACGAAAAGGTCATTTCGGATTGTCTGCTGGGGGACCACATGTTGTTCGTCCGGCAGGACGGAGTGGAGCAGTGCTGGACTTTTCTCTCGCCAATTCTGGATGCCTGCGAAACATGTAAAGATCGTGAACAAATGCTCCGTTTTTACAAAGCAGGCACATGGGGGCCCCGGGAGGCCGATGACCTGATAACAGGTGACAGCCGTGCATGGCGGGATGTTTAATTTTCATCCATAAGAGGAGGACAACGGATGTCAAAGTACGATTATGACATGATCATTATTGGGGGAGGTGCGGCAGGCTTAACCGTAGCGGCCGGAGCGGCCCAGCTTGGGGCGAAAACAGCCTTGATCGAAAAAAATAAACTGGGAGGAGACTGTCTGTACTACGGCTGTGTCCCCAGCAAAACCCTGATAAAGACGGCAAAGGTCTACCACTATGCAAGAAACTTGAAGGCCTTTGGCTTGCCAGAGGTAGATGTCCCCCCCTGCGACCTGAAATCGGTCATGAATCATGTTAGAGAGGTGATTGATAAGGCAGCGATACACGATTCTGTGGAGCGATTTGAAGGCTTGGGTGTAGACGTAATTTTTGGGAGTGCGGAGTTTGTGTCCGAACACGAGGTGAAAGTAAACGGAAAACCCTTGTCCGGCAGCCGCTTCACGATTGCTACGGGAAGCAGCCCCATGGTTTTTCCTATTGAAGGATTGCAACAGACCGGTTTTATTACGAATGTTGAGACCTTCTCCCTGAAAGAGCTGCCCCCCCTACTCGTGGTCCTTGGCGCAGGCCCCATTGGTGCGGAACTGGCCCACGCCTTTGCCAGACTTGGGAGTACGGTTACCCTCATTGATTTAGTCGAATACCCCTTGAGTGTTGAAGACTACGATATGGCCGAAGTGGTTATCAAGCAGATGGTTAACGATGGTATATCCCTTCGGATGAGTTCAAAGGCAAAAAAGGTTTATCAAGAAGGGAATCACAAAGTAATGGTCATCGAGAACAGAGAGGGACAAGAAGAAGCCATTCAATGTGATGAGATACTGGTGGCCACAGGACGAAGAGTTAATGTTGAAGGGTTAAATTTGGAAGCTGCGGGCGTCATCTATACGAACAAGGGGATTGAGACAGATCTCCACATGAAGACAAGCCAGAAGCATATCTATGCCGCAGGAGACGTAAACGGCAAATTCCCTTTTACCCATATGGCCGGGGCCGAGGGGTCGGCTATCGTGAGAAATGCCATCATGCACATCCCGGGCAAGATTGACTACAACTTGACCCCATGGGTTATTTTTACGGACCCGGAAATTGCGTCCGTTGGCTACAATGAACAACGGGCCAAGAACGACGACATTGCCTACGATATCCACGTGGAAGCGTTTGAGGAGGTGGACCGTGCATTGGCAGAAAGCGAATACCAGGGAAAGATCAAGATCCTCACCGAAGCAGGATCTGACAAAATTATTGGTGTTCAAATCGTTGGGTTACATGCCGGGGAACTCATCGGTTCGTCGGTTATCGCCCTAAACAAGGGCATGAAACTATCCGACCTGGCGACCCAGATTTTTGCCTATCCAACTCTATCGGAAATACATAAAAAGAGTGCCGGCAAATACTATGCCCAGAAGATTTTTAGTCCTAAAGTTAGAAGTATCTTAAAGTTCCTTTTTGGTTTTCAGGGGTAAGGGATTGAGTGAAACCGATGACTTCACGTTCTATAAAAAAGGAGCCTGCGAGTGGCCTGGCGCATTAGTCCGAAAATTGAAGACATTCTGAAAAAAGGTGAAGGGCTGGAAGGATTGAGCGATGAAGAAGCTGTCGCGCTTCTATCCCTGGAGTTGCATAGCAAAGAAGTCTATGCACTAATGGAGACGGCCAATGCCGTATCCCGTGAGCAATTTAACGGAAAAGGCGAAAACCACTTTCATATTGGACTCAATGCCGAGCCTTGTCCCTTCAACTGTCGTTTCTGTTCGCTTGCCAAAGAGATTGGTATCTTTACCAGCAACGTTGAATTCACCCGGGAAGAAGTCGTCACATGGGCCAGAATGGCCGAATCTCAACATGCAGATGCCTTGAACCTTATGACAACAGGAACCTATGGTTTCAACCGGTTGCTGGAGATTGGAAGCGTATTGAATAAGGATGTCTCGACACCTCTGGTAGCCAATACAAGAGACATAAGTCATCGGGAAGGCGAAGCGCTCCTCAAGGCCGGCTTTGTTGGAGCATATCATGCGGTGCGGTTGGGTGAGGGCAGAGACACACCCTTTAAGATCGAAAAACGTATTCGTACCATCACTGTTCTTAAAGACGTGGGACTCCTTTGGATGAATTGCGTGGAACCCGTGGGTCCTGAACACGATTTTAGAGAAATTGCCTATCTCATGGTCCTGGCACGACAATATGGCGCCACTTACAGCGGGGTGATGCGGCGGATCAACTTCCCAGGATCGCCTTTTGAGAAAGAGGGCATGATCAGCGAACTGGAAATGGCCAGAATGGTGGCCGTGAGCCGTTTGGTCATGGGCGACGTTCCAAGGGCTCACTGTACCCACGAACCCCACTCTGCTTCTTTGCTTGCCGGGGCCAATTTGTTTTTTCCCGAGGTAGGAGCCAGCCCCCGTGACGGTAGAGCGGATACAGGGGAAGGTCGCGGGAAAAGCCTGGCGGCTTGTCGGCAGATGTTTATTGAAATGGGATGGGATCCGGATTTACCGTCCAAATTGTTTTGCAGATAGAAAAAAGGACATGAGGTACAGTCAATGGGCAAGATGCATGTGAACAGGTCAAGACAAAGCCTCTGGATTCCACTTCTCCTTCTTGTGTCGCTCCTATCTGTTCATGTCCCCATGGGCAGGTGCCAGAACGTCAAAGTGGGAACCTGGAAGACGGCCCAGACCATTCAGCCTTTTTACTATGACAAATTCTTGCCACCCTCTTACAACGCCCCTACCTACTCTTTTACAAACCCGGCTGATCAGAAAGTAGCCCTTCTGGCAGGCAGTCTGGACATGTGCGGGACAACATTGGCACATGCCATCCATTCGGCTTCACGGGGGCAACCTGTTGTCCTGGTGGCGGCCCTTTGTAATAAGTGCTCGGCCTTAGTGGTCAAGAAAGATGGCCCCATAAAAACAATAAAGGACCTGAAAGGGAAGAAGATAGGATATGTCCTCGGCACCATGCACGAAATACTCCTGAGAGAGACCCTGACACGGAACGGACTTTCCCCTGAAAAGGATGTTCGCTTAACCCGGGTTGATTTTTTTGACATGGGAATGGCACTTGCCAGAGGCGGCATTGATGCCTTTCTTTCCGGTGAACCTTTCCCGACCCTTGCTATACACAAAGGTTACGGGAAAATCCTCGCCTATCCCTACTATGGTGAATCCATCGGCACCATAAATGCCGGGATGTTAGTGAAGCGAAAAACCATCGAGGAAAACCCTGAGCTTGTTTACCAGTTGGTACTGGCTCACTCCCGCGCGACCCAATACCTGAAAACCCACAAGGATGAGTGGTTGAAAAGGGCATCTATGTTCGGAACCTCTTTGGATGTCCTTAGGAAAGCCGCGCCCAACATGGAATTGGCCTGGCACATGGATGATTCCTTTATTCAAAGAACCCGTGCCCTTGGCGAGCGAATGCAGGCACTTGGAGTTATTGAAAAACAGCCCGACTATGAAAAGCTCTTTGATCTCACTTTTGTAAAGCGGGTTAAGAAAAATAAGTAATCAAAAGTCGTTAATCAGAGGTCGAAATGATAAAAGAGGAAAATACTATAATTCCTGGTCCTGCACTCCAAATATTACCATGGGTAATCCCTGCTCTATTCATTTCCTTATGGATGATTGTCAGTGAGACCGGACTTATTCCCACCTACCTGATGCCGCATCCCTTTGAAATTGCTAAGGCCGGTTGGATATATGTTTTTGCCAATCCGGGTGATGCACCATTTGCCGGCAGATTCCTGGACGATGCAGGTGCGAGCCTCATCAGGGTTGCAATAGGCTTTGGTTTTGCCATCATTTTTGGACTTCCTTTGGGGATTATGTCAGGACGTCTCTCTCTTGTCCAAAAGCTCATAAGCACCAGTATAAATGCCTTGAGAGCAGTTCCGGGAATAAGCTGGCTTCCATTAGCCATGATCTGGTTTGGGATTGGTATCAAGACAACGGTTTTTTTAGTCGCAATGGCAGCTTTCTTTCCCATATATCTTAATGCCGCAGCAGGAGCCAGACAGATTAACCCGCTTCTCCTCCAGGCCGGGGCCATGATGGGAGTAAACAGGCTGCGGGGCACCTTTGCCATTCTCCTTCCGGGGGCCATGCCGCATATAATAACCGGACTGCGCCTGGGCCTGGGTATTTCATGGGCTTACCTTGTCCTGGGGGAACTCACAGGTGTTCCAAATGGTCTTGGTGCAGTTATCATGGATGCCCGCATGTTAGGTCGCATCGATATTATTGTTGTTGGCATCATCATTATCGCAGTTATGGGAAGGGCTGGTGATCAACTGTTAAAGACATCACTAAAATTCTGCTTTAAAAGCGCCAGGAGAATGTCATGAAACCCCGTCTGGCTGCCATCTCAAAAACCTCCCCCAGGATACGGGAAACAATCCTTGAGATTAACAACCTCAGGAAGGTCTTTCGTATCAACGGATCTTTTCTTACCGTATTGGACGGAATTGACTTTGGCGTCAAAAGCGGGGAGATGATTTGTATCCTGGGCCGCAGCGGGTGTGGCAAAACGACGCTCTTAAGAATGTTAGCCGGTTTCCTGGCTCCCAGCTCGGGTGAAATACTGTTGAACGGGAAACCAGTGGCAAAACCTGGAACCGACCGTTGTGTGGTTTTTCAGGAAGATACACTGTTTCCATGGTTGACGGTAAAAGAAAATATCGCCTTTGGCCTTAGAGGTCGAACAACAGATAGAAAGGCCTTTGATGAAGAAGCGGAGCGTTTCCTTTCCCTTGTGGGATTGAGTGAGTTCAGAGACTACCTTCCACGGGAGATTTCCGGAGGTATGAAACAACGTGTGGCTCTGGCAAGGGTGTTAATCCTTAAACCTGAAGTGCTGCTCATGGACGAACCCTTCGCATCTTTAGATGCTCAAACCCGTGAAGAAATGCAAAACCTCCTTCTCTCACTCTGGGAAAATCTGTCCCATACTATCCTTTTTGTGACACACGATGTAACCGAAGCGGTGACCCTGGCGGACAGAGTTCTTGTTATGAGTAAAGACCCGGGGCGCATCCGTGAAGAAATCCATGTTGATCTTGCACGTCCCAGAAAATGGGAAAAAAGCGATTTTCTCTTTTTCAGCCGCAAATTGCATGAACGCCTTCGCGACTGATTTATCCGTGAATGACAAGAGACGTTGGTTATTATGTTTGGAAAAAACAGTAAATTCTTCTTTTTGTTACCTGCCCTGTTACTGATACATACCGATTCAGATGCTCAAACCAAACTTGAGAAGGCGACCTTTGCCGGGGGTTGTTTTTGGTGCATGGAGCATCCTTTCGAAAAACTGGAAGGTGTTTTAGTCGTTGTATCCGGTTATACAGGAGGGCATGAAAAGAACCCGACATATGAGGAGGTTTCAAGTGGACGGACAGGACATGTGGAAGCCGTCCAAGTAATATTCGACCCCTCGAAGACAACCTATTCAGAGATCCTCGATGTGTTTTGGAAACAGATTGACCCGACTGATACAGGTGGGCAATTTGTAGATAGAGGCAGACAATACACTACAGCAATCTTTTATCATAATGAAGAACAAAAGGCATTAGCGAAAAAATCGAAAGCTGAACTCGATAGATCAAGAAGATTTAAAAAGCCTGTTGTTACAGAGATCATAAGCGCTTCCAAGTTTTATAAGGCAGAAGACTATCACCAGGACTACTATAAGAAAAACCCCATAAGATATAAGTTTTACAGACATAGTTCCGGTCGTGATCAATACTTAAAAAAAGTATGGGGGAATAAAATGAAAACTGAAGGATTCAAGAATTATGATAGAGGGTATAAGAAATTGTCTGAACAAGAACTCAGGAAGAAATTGACCCCATTGCAATACAAGGTTACACGGGAAG
>JADFWI010000074.1 GCA_015222985.1 Pseudomonadota bacterium
ACCGAGTCCTCGCTGTTTTGCATGAGCCAGAACAGGACGACCCATCCCACAGCGGCATTCATGGATACAGACATGAAGATGATCTGGTCGCTGATTTGATCGCAGAAGAAGTCCGAGAGACTTATCCTGCCAGGGAAACTTGATAATGGGAAACCTAAAGTACCTATGTGTTGAACGGCATGGCTTTGTGCGCTGTATTCGTCCATAGGGAGGGTTTGTGGAAAACATGCTTTAGAGACAGACTTCGAGAGATTATCATACCTGTTGCGACCGGGGGATCAAAATTTGGGGAATAAAGATCTCATTCGGCCATCTCCACTCAAAAGGTAAATTTCCAAATCATAACTATCTGCATAACCGTTCACGGTTCACTGTTGTCTGTTCTCCGTAACGCCCTCACGGGTTATGTCGGATGCCAGATACCGCATACGAGAACGTTAGGCATTTCCTTGCTAGCGCTCCCTGGCCGTCGGTGAACGGGAAACGGAAGGCTTTGAAGACTTACAATCTTTACAACTTGGGAAATCGGTAACGGGCGCCCGCGATCAGAAGGTGATCTTATAAGACAACGCCACGACCTGACCTTCATCCTGCCTCATGACCGAGGCCTCCAAGGTTGAATGTTCCTTCAGATATCGGAAGAAATCGCGCTTCTGTTTGCGGTTGTATTTGTGAGCGCTGCTAACAGCGCTATAGATATTGCCGGAATAGAGCCCTATCTCAAGGAAGGTTATCAGACCCCCAAGGACCTCATTGTCATGATCAAATGCCTCGTAGGCGGCAAGTATCATGGCGCCGTTTAGCAAGAAAGCGATGAAAGCGTCTCTGTACCTTTCGCAATAGACGTGGCCCATACCGGGAATCACAGCAAGCAAGCCTGCAGCATTTGGATTTTTAGTTTTCAGGAATTTTTTTTTATTGATGGCTTCGGACAACTCTTGGAGACGGTAGGCATTCCTATTCTCCGGACTGATGCTATCAAAGGAGGCCCGGGCCTTTTCCCATTGGTCCATCTCAAGGTAGATCCATCCCCGCCTGTAGTGTACCTCATCCTTGACATCAGGGTCCTGGGTAATCATCAGGAGCCTGTCCAATACAACGAGAGCCGCGTCATATTGCTTCAGCTTCACGTAGCACTCGGCCGCCTTGAAATAGGATTTTACGGCAAACTCTGTATCATGGTATTTTTCAATCAAAGAATCAAAGGCGTCGATTGCCTGTTTGAAACGCTCTCCCTTGACATAGGAAAGCCCCACTTTGTACATGGCCAATTCCACGCGCGAGTCTTGAGGGAAAAAGTGAATGAACCGCTCATACTCGCTGATTGCCCTGTAATATTCCCCTGTTGTGAAATAGGCTTCAGCAAACCGGAACTGCTCGTCGGCTGTTATGACTACGGATGTCTGGCCATGGACGAATCGAGGGACAAGGGCGAAGAAGACAAGCCAAAACAGCAGCACAAAACCCGGCAAGCGTTTGCTATTTCGCATCTAAAAAATTACCTTCTGGAATACCAAGACAGCCGACAAGACCAGGCCCAGGGCAAGGTGCGTCTGGATGGTCAGGGCTTGGGCCGGCATAACTTCGTCGTAGGTTTCGTAGTGCAGGTTCAGGATCTTGATCGCCTTAAGGGCCAGCGGTATGGTCAGAAGAGCCGCAAGACAGAGCCACGGCGCCTTTCGGGCAAGAACCCAGTAAAGCACTACGGCGTAGGGACTGAGCATGAGCAATGAATAGATCCTGCGCGAGCGGTTGCGGCCCAGTCGAACGACCCAATTCAGCTTTCCAGCGTCCCGGTCGGCATCATAGTCCGGAAACTGGTTGATCCAAATCACGGCTGTGATCAAAAAGCCAAGAGGGATACCCAGGCTGAAGGCCTGCCACGTGAGGAGGCCTGTCATCACGTAATAGGTCCCCCAGGTAATCAGGGGGCCAAAGGCCAGGAAGATGGTCATTTCCCCCAAACCCCTGGACATGAGACTCACGGGGGCCGCGGAATAGAGATATCCTGCCAGAAGGCCCATCATGCCTACGATTATCACAAAGGGTCGCCCTGAAAGGGCAAGCAACAAACCACAGCCGATCCCCAGGACAAAAAAGCCCATAGCCATGGCTCGCACTGTCCTGGCATCCATCAGCTTTTCCTGGATCACCCGGCTCCCGCCACTAAAAGGGGTGGGGTGCAGGTTGATCCTGTCGCTTCCGGGATCATCGTAATAGTCGTTGATCAGATTGGCAGCGACATGCAGGGCGCCCACGCCGGTCATGACGACAACAAAAAACCAAAAATGAAGGGTCCCGTGCAGGAAACTCAGGGCTGCAGCCAGCATCACGGGTATGAGAGAGCCTGTCAAGAAAGGAAGACGCATGGCTTTGACATATATGTTCATCACATGCTTTTTCCCCTTTTGTGCACAGTCTGTGTCAAGTAGCATATCGGCCTTGGCATTGCAAGAACCTGCACAAGGTTAGACACGCTAGGAGGCTCTCCGAGAATGAGAAATTCTTTGCAAGGTCAAGGAATGTGACCCGCCTTCGGCGGATGAGCCTGACCTGTCTGCGTGGGGATACGCACAGGCAGGCGCAGATTCAGCCGTCGTAGCCAAGAAGGCTACTATGGCGAAGTCGGCGATTGCGGAAAATAGCCATTCTCGGACAGTTTCTTGGAATCTACTTGAAAACTAGGTCACTGTGAGCTAGGAATCTCGTGTCAATCTAAAAGTCTTCACTGCATGGAGGTTTGGAGTCTCGTGAAACCTACAGAAGCCAGAGTACGTTTGATTCGTCATACGGCCGGACCGGAAGGCCTGATCGCCTCGGCCGCCAAGCTATGTTATGCAAAGGATACCGCAAGTGTCCTCGAACAGGAGAAAGACGAAGCTGAAAAGTTCGTAAGAATGCTTCGCAATATGGGCCATATGAGCCCTGTTGAGCACGCGTCCTTCACCTTCTATATCGAGGGCGTATCACGGGCCATGACTCACCAACTCGTCCGGCACCGCCTGGCGAGTTATTCTCAGCGGAGCCAGCGATATGTGCGGCATGACGGGTTTGAATATGTGATTCCTCCGCAATTCAAGGGCAAAAAGGTTAGGGAAGGCAATACCGAGATCGACGCGGAAGAGTATTTTGAGGAAACGATGGCTTACCTGGCCGGGCGTTATGCCAGGCTCAACGAGGCCCTGGGAGGTAGTGGCGAGTCAAGCAACGAAGATGCCCGCTATGTGCTTCCAAATGCGTGTGAGACCAAGATATTCGTCACCATGAACGCGAGGGCGCTTCTCCATTTCTTTGAAGAACGCCTCTGCCTCCGGGCGCAGTGGGAGATACGCGGTGTGGCGGATCAGATGCTCGTGCTTGTCCAGAAAGTCTGCCCGGGTGTCTTCAAAGGAGCAGGCCCCAAGTGTGTGCGCCTTGGGAAATGCCCTGAAGGAAAGATGACCTGTGGGGATTTTGAGAAAATAAAGAAGCGCTATGCGGCTTAACATACAAGATTCCCCTTGACGGGATGCGTACAGAACCTATATAGAAATAACCGTGGCGCCTGATTAAGGGCTTAATGGGGAATCCCGTTAAAATCGGGAGCGGGCCCGCCGCTGTAACCTCGTCCTTTTCTGCTCAGAAAAGGAAACCCTTTTAGCATTTTTTTACCACTGTTCCGATGACCCGGGATGGGAAGGTCGCTAGAAGGGCGGGGGAGCCAGAAGACCTGCCACGAAACGAAACAAAGTGTCTCACATCCTCGCGTGCCGGTATGTGAACACTATTACAGGTTGAGGATAAAAAAGGGAAATCCCCAGACTGAACAATCGGTCTGGGGATTTTTTGTTGCCAGCATCTCAAAAGGATTCGACGTGACGATGCTTCGCAAGACCATACTTACAAGCCTTTTCTTGACCCTGGGTCTTGTCTTGTCTGCCTGGTTTCTGCCCATGAGCCGGGCTGGCGAAAATACCAAACCTTGGACACCACCGGCCAGGCACAGACCTGAAGCGCAACGTATCGTTTCCATGGCCCCCAACATCACGGAGACTATCTTTGCATTAGAGTGTGGAGATCGCCTGGTCGGGGTCACCGATTTCTGTACATACCCCCGTGAAGCGAGGACCCTGCCGAAGGTGGGGGGATACTATAATCCCAATCTGGAAAGGCTCACCGTTTTGCGTCCCGATCTCGTGGTCTTACAGGGAAAGCACGAAAAGGTTGATTCTTTTTGCCGGGTCAAAGGCATTCGTATCCTGCATGTTGCCATGGATAGTATCTCATCTATCTATGGCGGCATTGTCGATCTGGGTAAGGCGCTTCAATGTCCCGAACGTGCCGAGAACCTCTGCACCAGCATTCGCAAGGAGCTGGGGGCTGTTCGCACCAACGTGGCCGGTTTTGCCCGCCACAAGGTCTTTATCTGTTTGGGCCGGGCTCCTGCCGGCCTGACCAGCTTGTACACTGCAGGAGGGCCGAGCTTTATCAGTGAGATTCTCCAAATCGCCGGTGGGGACAATGTCTTCCAAGATGTGACACTACCTTATCCGGAGGCATCCAAGGAGAGCTTGATCAAGCGGGCGCCGGAGATCATTATTGAACTGCGTCCCGGTGAGGACCTTTCAGATCTCAGAAGAAGTCAGATTATCTCTGAATGGAACATCCTTCGTGGCGTTCCTGCTATCTCTAATCACAAAGTCTATGTGCTTACAGAGAACTTTCTTCTTGTGCCCGGACCTCGTGTAGGACTTGCGGCACGCTTTCTAGCCCGCACACTCCATCAGGACATCCAAGATGGGTCATAACGCGCTTTCGGTAGAATCCGTTTCTTATCAATATGCGACAAGCGAATGGCGACTGTTTCCGTCATCATTTTCTGTGATGAAAGGTGAAATCCTCGGGATCATCGGGCCAAACGGATCAGGCAAAAGCACGCTGTTGAAGCTTGCTGCCCGCATATTATCTCCAGGGGCTGGAACGGTCCTCCTTGATGGAAGGGACTTGAACGGGATGGGTCGACGTGAAATTGCCCGACACCTTGCCTATCTTCCTCAGAATGCTGAAAGTCACCTGGACTACACAGTGGAAGAAGTGGTGGGTATGGGACGCTTTGCCCACGCAAGAGGCATGGGGTTTCTTGGCCCCGATGATATTGACGTGGTCACAAGGTGTCTATTCCAGACAGAGACCGAAGGCTTTCGTCAACGTTCACTCTCAAGGCTTTCAGGGGGTGAGCGCCAGCGGGTATTTCTGGCTTCGGTGATCGCCCAGGAGCCAAAGGTTTTGCTGCTGGATGAGCCGACAAGTGCCCTCGACATCCACCATCAGGTCAGGTTCTTCAACCTTCTCACTGATCTTGTGGCAGAAGGCATGGCCGTAGCCGTGGTCATGCATGACCTGAATCTGGCTTCTCTTTTTGGCGATCGCCTCTTGTTGCTGAAACAAGGGAAAATCGTCCACCAGGGAAGCCCGGAAGAGATCCTGAACAAACAGATATTACAGGAGATCTACGGCGACGGAGTGGAGATTGTAGAGCATCCGGCCACCGGTCGTCCGGTGGTGCTTCCAACAACGGCACCTGTGCAACATAAAAAAGGAATATCATAACCGCGATGCTTACGCCAAGAAAATGTGCTTTTGTTCTGGCAGGTTACGCGTTGCTGTCCTGCGCCGTTCTTTTGACTGCACCGTTTTTTGGCAGTGAGCCACTGGCGTTCGACAATGTGGTGGGCGCGCTTTTTTCCCACAGGCCTCACGTGGATGCTGATATTTTTTTCTACCATCGCATACCTCGCGTGTTGCTCGCCTTCCTGGTAGGTGGCTCTCTGGCTATGGCAGGTAGCGCTCTGCAAGTAGTACTGCGGAACCCCCTGGCAGAGCCGTTTATCCTTGGCGTAGCTGGTGGCGGGGCTGTGGGCGCAGTCATTGCCATATCCGTTCCCGGACTCTTGATCCGTTTCGGCCCATTTTCATCCGTGCAACTTCTCAGCCTGTTTGGATGCATCCTTTGCATATGCGGCATCTACCGGCTTGCCTCAAGGCCCGTGGGCATCTCCATGACCAGCATTTTGCTCGCCGGAGTGACGATCAACATCCTTTGCGGGGCCGCTATCTTGCTGGTGCGCTATCTGGTTAGCCCTCACCTGCTGGTTGCCATGGACCGATGGATGATGGGGGGACTGGACGTAGTCGGATACCGAGAGCTATCCGCCCTCCTGCCACTACTCTTGCCAGGCCTTGCCTTGCTTTTCATTCAGGGCCCGGCCCTGAACCTGCTCGCATTTGGCGAAGACATGGCCACGGGCCACGGCGTAAATGTCGCATCGGTCCAGAAACAGATCCTTGCAGGCACCGGCCTTGCGACCGCAGCCGCTGTTTCCCTGGCAGGCCCCATTGGGTTTGTCGGTCTCATCATACCCCATGCGGTGCGGCGTTTGTCAGGGGTTGATCACCGAATAGTTCTTCCCGCCTCATTCTGCCTGGGAGGGGCCTTTTTGACGGTGTGCGACCTGGTGGCCCGAACAGTGGTGGCGCCCACGGAAATGCCTGTGGGGATTATTACGGCGATAATAGGAGGGCC
>JADFWI010000476.1 GCA_015222985.1 Pseudomonadota bacterium
TATCACACATATGCCTGCGGTTATTTTTTTCGCATGCCTTGATCTTGAACAAAAATCCTCATTTCTGGATGGACACTAGTTAGTTGCGAAAGTAGCGTTTTCTCTGGCAGAAAATATTTTTTTGAGTAACCTGTCGATCCTAACAAACAAATCCAGGAATTTAAGGATTTCGCCTAGACGGCTTGAAGACATAGCAGGGATTATGGAATTACCAGAGATGAAATTCCGCTCGCTCGACCTTGTCCTCGACTCTGAGGCTCGGACTCGAAGAGAGGCTCTCGACAGGCAATTCCTGAATTCTTCAATTCACAATCCCTCAATTCCGGGTTATCCGGGTTACGTCATAATAAATCGAATATGTACAATGGCAATCACCGTGCCAAATTGCTCGATGCCCGGCAGAACTTATTTAACTTATTGAAATACCGCAGGAAATATCTCAACAGCCGGGGATGAGGATCAAGGCGGGATCTCCGTGGCCGTCAAGAAATTGGCACTTCATCGTCATTAATTCCCAGAACGTTATTGATCTGGCATAGAACCTGGAGTAGTGGAGTAGTGCAGTAAATGGGAAAAGATAAAGTCCAAGCCATGCCTGAATCGCAGTCTGACCACAAAACCTTTGACCCCACATTCCAAACCTCGCATGTCTTGACCGTGGCTGGAGGTCACTTCATCCATGATGTGTTCAGCAGCTTTCTTGCCCCATGGCTTCCACTCCTTATTAAGAAACTGAGCCTTTCACTCACGCTGGCAGGCTCTTTGACGTTATTCATTCGGATACCTTCCCTGCTGAACCCTCTCATCGGCGTTGTGGCCGACCGCATGGATATGCGCTACATGCTCATTGTCGCCCCTGCGGTCACAGCCGTGTGCATGAGCCTGATCGGGCTTGCCCCCAGCTACACGATTGTGGCCTCGTTGCTCTTTGTGGCCGGGTTGAGCGCCGCTGCCTTCCACGTGCCAGGGCCTGCAATTATTGCACGGGTGTCAGGGTCGCAGGTAGGAAAAGGGATGAGCCTCTTTATGGCTGCCGGTGAACTGGCTCGAACCGTAGGCCCTCTCTTGGCAGTGGCCGTTGTCTCTCTCTGGGGCTTTGAGGGAAGTTATCCGGTCATGACCATCGGTCTTTTCGCCTCAGCCTTGCTTTACTGGCGGCTGCGGCACGCCACGGTCCACACAAGGGCAGCGCATCAACCTTCCTTGATGAGAACCTGGCAAGCCATGCGACATGTGCTGATTCCCCTGACCATTCTTGTTGTGGCTCGCGCGCTGACGGTGGCCTCATTGACGGCGTTTTTGCCCACCTACATGGCCGCTCAAGGGAAAAGCTTGTGGGCCGGAGGTGGCGCATTAGCCCTCCTTGAATTTGCCGGGGCTTTTGGCTCGCTCATATCCGGTACGGCAAGTGACCGTTTGGGACGACGTTTCGTGCTCCTGGCCGTCATGATCTCTTGTCCTGCCCTTACGCTCGTCTTTCTGATAACCGACTCGTGGCTGATTGTTCCTGTTCTTGTTCTCCTCGGATTCACCGCCTTTGCCGCTTCTCCTGTCATGCTGGCCATTGTTCAGGAGCATGCCCGTGGGGTGGAAGCCACGGCCAATGGAATGTATATGGGGATCAATTTCGTGGTGGTGTCAGGGATTACGGTGCTCGTGGGCTGGGCCGGAGACTTGATAGGGCTCCGTGCAGCTTTTGCCTGGTGCGCTGTCCTGTCACTGGCCGGAATTCCGGTCATCTATTTTCTTCCCGGCAAGGAAGCAGGACAACGTCAGACTCACA
>JADFWI010000075.1 GCA_015222985.1 Pseudomonadota bacterium
ACAAAGGAGAAGACAATGCCACAACGGATTTTAGTCATTGACGATGAACCAGATATGCTGATGCTTCTGAGGATGATGATTGAAGAAAATACCGACCATGAAGTGGAAACAACCAACAACCCGTCCGAAGGGATAAAACTGTTCTCAGAAAAGGACTACGACTTAGTAATCACGGACCTTAAGATGCCGGGCCTGGACGGGATTGAGCTCTTTGATGAATTCCAAGAGATAAAACCTGACATTCCTGTGGTCATGATCACGGCCTATGGCTCCATTGAGACAGCCGACGAGGCAATGAAAAAGGGGATTGCCGACTTCATCACCAAACCTTTCAGGAAGGACACCATACTCTTTACCATCAACCGGGTCCTTGAACTCGCACGTGTAAGAAAGGAAAATATAGAGCTGAAAAAGAAGTTGGACGGAGAGTAAGAATTTGGGACGGGCAGGGCCAACTAGGGCCCTGCCGTATCGCACAATTGCAAGCCTGGCATGTTAATGTTCCAGCCTCATGCCCCAGCCTTCAAACATGAACATAATGGAAAACCCGTACCACAGGGTGTAAGCCACATAAAAGATCAAAGAAAAAAGGACGACACCGAGACGGTCACTGATCTTCTGAGATTCGATCTTGTAGTAGTTATAAGACGTCTCCACGGTCTTCTTTATCACTGAGGCAACGACCTTGGCCTCCGTGAACAGCTTCTGCTTCTTTAAGTCCTTATCCACGGCCTTAGAGGCCTTCCACCAGTTATAAAGGACCCTCTTTTCATCGTAGCCGTATTTGCTGGAGACCTTGTTGCCCAGATTATTATACATGTCATCTGCATCGGCAAGACAGTTGTTCAGGATTTTAGCCAGATCACCGGTGACCTTTAACTCGGTCCCTGATACATTCACCAGTGCGTCTCCCTTCATAAATAGAAGGGCTGTCTGTTTTGCCTGCTCCTCATTGGCCATTGCCAGGGTCACACTCACCGAGTTTCCACTGAACTTGTCGACTTCTTCCTTGACCTTGGGAATGTAGTAGGCTGAGCCTTTTGATATGGAGTTATACAAGGCGTCCAGGTACTCCAAAGCGTTTTGACCCTTGAAAACCGGTGAAAAAATGATGATCAGCACAACTGCAAACACCACCATCATTCCAGCACCGCCATAGAATTCTTTCTTATGCGCAATCATGCTCTCGCCTCCTCTCCCTTCAGGACTTTGATATTCTTCAGGAACGTGCCGATCACCCAGACCGAAAACCCTCCTATCACAATGAAAAAAGCCCAAACACCGATGGTATCCAGGACGTCACCCAGTTGTTTTGATATGGGGATGTAACCCATGGCGCCCAACTTGCCTGGAAGTGCAAAGGCACGATTCACAAAGCCCGCCAGCACGGCCATGGCGTAGAAGCCGCGGATGGTGATGCCCGGAACGACCTTGGTGACCATGGCCCCGATCTGGATACCCAGCAAGGACCCCAAAAGCATGCCCATGGCCAGTGTATAGAAAATAAACCCATAGATGGCGTACTGGCTGATGGCGGCATAGCCCGCGGTGAATATGATCTGGAAGATATCGGTCCCGACGGTGGTCATAGACGAAACGCCAAGCACATAGACGAATATGGGGAAGGTCAAAAAGCCGCCGCCAACCCCCATAATGCCTGCAGCCATTCCGACGAGCGCGCCGCTCAAGACCAAGAATATCCATGAAATACCCCGCCCACCAGGCGTAATGTCGGCATCAAATCTGACGATGGGAGGAAGCTTTACGGCCTGAAGCTTCTTTGGAAGGTTTCCCATCTCGGCCCCTTCTACTTTTCCTCCATGGGCATCCCCTCCATGGGGAACCTCCACGCCCGCAACAGCCTTCCTCGCCTTGAGAAAATCGATCATGGCGTAGAGCCCCAGAAAACCCAACATAAAGGAGTAAACGGTCGTGATAAAGGCGTCACTCAGCACGGGGTTAATCTCGTAGAGCACACGGTTGATCAGCCCGCCAAATGTCGCCCCTACAATAGCGCCGATCAAGAAAACCGCGGCCAGAGGCACGGAGACGTTCCCGAGTTTCCTGTGGATCACACTCCCCATGATGGCCTTGGCAAAGATGTGAAAAAGGTCGGTTCCAACGGCTAAGATGCCTTTGATGCCCGCGCTCATCAGGGCCGGAGCAATGATAAACCCGCCGCCTGCGCCGATGCAGCCTGTGATCAGGCCGGCGCCCATGCCGATAAGGATAGATACAATAAAAATGCCGGTGCTGTAAAATGCCGGGCTGTAGGCCTTCTTGCCGCCGAGTAAGTCCGGCATGACATCGCCAATCGGCTCAGCAAAGGCAATGCCCCCGATTATGACGGGAATAAGCAACAAGCCGAGTATGATGAGCCGCTTGCGGTCACGCAGAATGGTGTTACAGTTTTGGATTTCCCATTCGGCAAGGGCTCTTGCACCCATCATCATAAATTCGCCCCACTGTTTAAAAAAATTCATGGCAACAATTCTCCTCCTTCTATGTAGTTTCTGACCAATTGCTCAAATGCCGCGAAAAAAACCATCCACACCCCCTCTCTATTCCGTTTTTCTCATATGATTCTGGAGACTTGCTATTCATTCACTATGATCTTCCTGCCATGGACAACAACGCTTCGCTTTGCCTTTAACTTCAGGTCTCCTTCCAATCCGATTTCCTTGAAGGCATCTTCAAGCCTGATCATGCCAAGGACTCTGTTTTCTCGTCTCACGGCAATTTGCTTCAGATCATTTTTCAACATGACCTCTATGGCATCCGTGATCTTGTCTTCAGGAGACACAGACGGCTTTGGCGCAACGTCATCCTCAATAGGTATGACAATCTCCTGAACGCTGAGCTTCCTCATCGTCATCCTCTCGGCCTGATCCGCCGGGCGAGTGTTGCTAACATAAAATCGCTTTCGCGATTTTATACGACGCGGCTACGCCGCTGGTAACCGTTCACGGTTACAAAAAAATGAACATCGAACATCGAACGTCCAACATCGAATGTTGAATGGGAAAAGATGAAGAAA
>JADFWI010000477.1 GCA_015222985.1 Pseudomonadota bacterium
GCGTAAGGATGAGGCCCGGCGAGAATTGTGGGGGTTCCGACAACGATTGTAGCTGCGTCAACCAGGGCCATGGCAAGCTTTCCTATATCGGTTACGGCCAAGTTGAACTGTTCGACCCGAACACCTCTCTCCACAAGGGCCGAAACAAGATGATCCACCATTCGCCTCGTGCTTTCGTGCATAGATACGTAGGGCAGGACCACTGTGTTTAGCGGAGGGCCGAGGATCCAATCCCGATAGGCATCAATAATGAATGATGGGCGGGGATATATCTGCCCATGACTGGGAGCTATCATTTCTATGTCGTAAGACGCGAGTTTTTCCAGGTTCTTCTCGATCACTTTTCGGAAGGGCATCATAATCTCGGCATAGTAGCGCTTCGCTGCCTCGTAAACGCGCCCTTCATCAGTGACGTAGAGATCGGTCGTCGCAATATGGGAACCGAAAAAATCACAACTGAAAAGAATTCTATCTTCTTCCAGATAAGTTACCATGGTCTCAGGCCAATGAACCCAGGGGGCATGTATAAACTTCAAGGTTTTGTCCCCGAGAGATATAGTCTCACCATCCTTGACGGTTATGAAAGACTCCTCTGGTATTCGCAGAAGATCGATAAGCATTCCCTTTGCTTTGGGAGTTGATATCAGCTTTGCCCCAGGGTGTTTTTCAAGAACCTGCGGGATTGTTCCGGAGTGGTCCTGCTCCGCATGGTGCGAGACGACGTAATCGATCTTAGAGACGCCCTCAAGCTGTGATAGGAGTTCACCGGCCATGGGAGGATCAACCGTGTCCAGCAAAACAGTCTTTTCACTCCCTTCAATGAGGTAGGCGTTATAGCTGGTTCCGTCCGGCAGGGGGACAAGAGTGTCGAATAGACGCCTGTCCCAATCCACAGAACCCATCCAGTGAATACGGTCTCTTATTTTCCTCGCTTTCATAATGCCTCCCTTGCTTAATTCTTCTTTTTTCGAGGTATCCTTCCTCGTTTTCTCCCTACCTCTGAGTCACGAGATAATCAGAGGCTGCCAGGGCCGCCTTGGCCCCTTCGCCGGCCGCCACAATGACTTGTTTAAATGGTACATCCGTCACATCCCCGCAGGCAAAAACCCCAGCGACTCCTGTACGACACCTGGAATCTATCGCAATCTCTCCAATACGATTCGTTTTCAACGTATCCACGACCAACTGGGAATTGGGCTGCAGCCCAATTTCTATGATGATTCCCTGCACATCGCGTTTTTTAACCTCACGGGTTTTCAATGATGCTATCTCAATGGCCTCAACGGCCGATTTACCCACAATCCGGAGAAACTCGTATTCGGTGAAAATCTCTACCTTCGGCGAAGCTATAACCTTGTCCTGGAGTAGCTGGTCACCAGTTAACGGCGTCAAAGAGACCATGTACACCTTCCGGGCCACCTTCACCAGATCGATAACAGCTTCAAGAGCCGAATTTCCACCGCCCGCCACTGCCACATCAAGGTCTGCAAATAATGGCGCATCGCAGGTAGAGCAATAAGTCACCCCCATACCGATCAATTCTTTTTCCCCCGGTACATTGAGCGGCCTCGGACGCTTTCCGGTGGCGATGATCACCGTCTTGGTAAAATATGTCTTCCCAGCACTTGTGATGACCTTCTTTATTTTTCCAAACAGCTCTATGGCTTTCACCTCAGCCCCTACGAGCTCTTCAACACCGTACTTTTGAACATGTTCATCAAACTTTGCGATCAGATCGGCTGTCTCTATGTGGCTAAAACCAAGGTAGTTATCCACATCGTAGGTCAAGGCCACCTGCCCTCCGATGTCTTTGCTGACAAGAAGGGTCTTGAGTACTTTCCGGCCAGCGTAAATAGCAGCACTCAGACCAGCCGGGCCACCGCCGATAATGATCACATCATAGAGAGGAGAAACCGGCCCTTCCTCGGCTTCCCCCAGTCTTTGACTTAACTCGCCGGTGGCCTCCAGATGAACCAGATCACTGTATCCTCCAACCGGTTCGCCCCGGATCACGATCTGCGGCAGGGAGCCGCTGCCGGTCTTTTCCTTCATCTCCTTCCAGGCTTTTGATCCTGGCCTAGCCTCAATTTCTTCATAACTGATTCCTCTTTCTGCCAGGAACGATTTTGCCTTGGCGCAAAACGGGCATCCATCTGTGGAATAGATCGTAATGCTTGCCATGCTCACCTCCACACTATTAGATCTCTGAGCTCTGGCTAAGGCACGTCAGAGACTGTTCAAGACGCGCTTGGTCAAAACCAACCATCACCTCGTTGCACACCGCTATAACGGGTACCCTGAGGGCCCCGCCAGTGATCTTCCTCATTTCCGCCAGCGCTTCCTTGTCCTTGGTAACGTCATAGGCTGTAAACGCTAC
>JADFWI010000478.1 GCA_015222985.1 Pseudomonadota bacterium
GGCTGTGCCATCATCATCAGCCACGACCGCTGGTTTCTCGACAGGATCGCGACCCACATCCTGGCTTTTGAGGGGGACAGCAACGTTATCTGGTTCGATGGCAATTACACGGAGTACGAAGCTGATAAAAAGGAAAGACTCGGTGAAGCCGCCGCACAGCCCCACCGGATCAAGTACCGGAAACTTACCCGAAGGACTTTGGCAGAGTAGCTCCCACGGCACCACCCCAATATAGTGAGTGGAAAGAGGGCTGGGAACTAGGGGACGTTCTCAACATTTTGACTTGACTGTTCGGAGTGAATTTTGGGGGCTGGTAAAAGAATAAGTTGAACTGATTTCGCGTTCTCCGAGGAAAGAGGCGAGGCTGTTGTCCGGGCTGATGCTTCTGAGTTGACCGAGAGAGATATTTAGTTTCTTACCAGCGTTAATCCCTTTCACCGACAACAATGTGTACAATCGTCCTCATTCCAGGAGGGCCTGACGCATTACCGGCGCTTTTTGACACTTTTTCCGACATGGGTACCGAGCGGAAACCAAATACGAGACAGTAATCGGACACATGCGGTTCAAAGGCTTTGTTATGCTTCAAGCAGCTTTTCCTCGCGGATTTGCTCGATAAAGACATCAACGTCTTTGACGGCTTTTTGGGCCGATTCATACTCGATGTGCGGTTTGAGTTTAACGATTTCTTTTGCTCGTGTATCCACGTGTCTGTCGGAGTTGTCAAGTGTCACATAATAAGCAGTTGCAAGCCTTTCCAGGTCGACCACGCCCTTATTGCCGAGCCTGTCCGCGATAAAAGTGATTTGTCTTTCATACTTCCCAAGGGTTTTGGGGTAACGCGCTCTGAGCGATTTGCCCATGTAGGTGTCCAGTATCCTCGGGCCATAGGGATAGTTGGCCTCCAAGGCCAATAATCCATAGGCACGCATCACACTTAATTCATCCCGCAAGTCAAACGAAAACGGACCGTGTTTATATAGTATAAAGTCAAAATCAATGGGTACCCCGGTCAATGTCTTGAGAAAAAAGGCGGCTTTTTGAATATGGGTTTCCCCACACCAACTGCCTTTTGATCGGAGAGACTTGATCAGCGCCACCAATACAGCTCTGTTTTGTCCTTCATTCATCATTCCTCCTCCTCTCTTTCGACCAGCAATTCGTCTTTATTGTTTTCGTACCATTTTTCAGCTTTTGGCAATATCTCTTTGTCAACGAATACATAATCAAAGGCTGCCACGGGAATTTGTTTTAGCACCTGGGATTTTGAGTGAGCCGATACAACGGACTTGTCGCGCTCAAGCACCGGAAAATCCAGGGTGCTGTCTTTGGGGGGATAGGAATCAAATCTTATCTTATCTCCACCAAATTCATTCGATGCTGCTGTGGCAATCTGTCTTGCTTTCATAGTCCCACCGAAAGCAACAATATCGCTCAACATGCCTTCATAGAGCCGTCTGAAATGGTTTCTGTTGATAATCCGCTCTGCGTGTATGTGTCCGGGTTGTTGTGCGTCCTTGGCAGCTTGTCGCATGGCACTGATAATTTCCGCATCGGTAAAAGCAAAAAATTGTTCGGTATCCGTTGGATAACAACCACCCTCCAGCCACTCTGATAGAAAATCCTTCAAATGAATATCATAAATCCGCCTGATCGGATGAAAATAGACCTGGCTGAACATAAAATACCGCGCCAATAGCAAAGATTCAGCCGATTGCAAGCCGCCGGCTTCAACGCCGATACAAGGTTCGGAGGATCTTTCTTGTTCGTCACCATGCTCAGGAGGCGGTAAAATTCGCATTGTGTCAATCAATCTGAAGTGGTCGAATCTGCCATAAGCCACACCGGTATGCAAGGAGTCTCGTAATAAATAATCCATCCGGTCGACACCAAACGCATTGCCGACGATAATCTCTGCCAACAGGATTTCCCAGTCGTTAAATTTCAGATCCAAGGCTTTTTTAGGTCCAATGGCAAGCTTAACGATATCTTTAGCTTCCGGTTTGGGCCGCATATCTGAACAGATTTCTTGCATTGTAGAGCTTAGAATTATTTCCCGGGTCATTTTTTCATGATCCCACCCCTTAGGCATTAATTCTTCAGCCGCATGAGAAAATGGTAAATGACCTATGTCATGACATAAAGCAGCAATTCGTAGTACGCGCCGCCAATAACGCCGCTCATCCTCATTTTGCGTTTGGGGAAACAAATGGCGAATGTCATCGGTGAGATTCTCAGGATTTGTTAGAACATCATAAACCCGGCCCGCCAGCTCCATCACACCCAATGAGTGCTCGAACCGGCGATGGGTGGCCCCCGGGTAAACCAAGTATGTCATGGCCAGTTGATGAATGCAGCGCAGTCTTTGAAATGGTGGCGAATCGAGAACCTGACGCTCTTGCGAATCAAGTTTGATGAAAACATGAATAGGATCACGTATTTCGTGTGTGTTTTTAGCCACGATACATGCTTATTATGTGACAATAATTTTTGGGTTATGCTACTTAGATGCTGAGCTGGCCGAACCCATCTGTGGAGAGGGGAATTTTTCCCTAACAGCGTCCTCAGACTGAAATTTAATGATATTTGCCTGTAATTGTTCCATATCAAACTGGAAATAGCCCTGCATAGAAGTGGCGCTGAAATACATGCCTTTTTCCATGACAATCATGTCCTGACCGTCGGTATAGATAATCAGCCGAGAGAGCGGATCATCATCAAGTGGAAGTACTTCTGTCACTTTGTCGATGCCTTTACGAATTTTTTGAAGGCTTAAGCCTTTGTTTTTGAGATTGCTGATAACCCTGAGTTTGATAATATCTCGAAACGTATAGAAATATCTTTTACCGTCTCTATGGGGGGCAACTAAGCCTATTTTTACCCAATATTTTAATTGGTTAGCGCTGGCACCGGTAACGCGCAAGACAATTTCAGTTGGAAATGATGCGTTCATAGTCATGATTGGTTGAAAATAAGACAAAATTAAATCGTTTTTCAACCAATAGGTCAGAAAGAACACCAGGTCAAGCTTTAACAACCAGAATCTTTAAGAGCATTGACTGGTATTATTTCTTTGCTCTTTGGAGTCTGGCCAAGCTAACTGTCTGGAAATTCGATATAAAAGGTTAATTGGTGGTGGGTTTTGAGGGCTTAGGGAATAAAGGGAGTACCCATTATCAAAGAGTCGTCAAGAGAAAAAACACCCCCGTATGGCTAAAAAAGCCCTCTTTTGCTCATAAGAGGAAATTGTGTCAGACCTACACATTTTACAAAACTGTCAATAGGGTAGGTCTGACAACACCTATTGTTCTCAAGCCACACTTTTTGCACCGCTTCAGACCAAAGCAGGTGGATGCCATTTGCCCCATGTCGAGATCTACCCCCTATTTTTTAAAAAGTGCGGTATGGTTCATTCTATTCGTCCTGTTGACAGGATGCGCGGCGGATGAAGATAAGCAGGAAGAAATAAAAGAGAAGGTGCGGGCCGGCGAACACGACAAGGCGGTAAGATTGGCCCATGAGTATCTTGGCGACGACAAACGGGTTTTGCTGGTGATGCTGGAGTACATCGCCTATGAAAAGGGCAAGGCCGAGAAAGAGGCCTATAAAAAAAACGTGGTCATTGAAGACGTGGACTGGTCCACAGATTCATTTGGCGTGACTGCCGTCGTCGGCCGCTTACTGAACCGGGGGGAGAAAACCGTCACGGGCATCGGCATCCGTATCGCCTGTATCAAGGAAGGGAAGACGGTTGGTGGGATACTTGCCACGTACCCTGTGCAGATCCCGCCCGGTACGTCTAAAGCCTTCCATCGCAGGCTAGACGGATTCACGGATTGTCATGACCTATCGATCCATATCACCGATCTGGGGTTGAAGGACTGGCAATGACCAACGGAATATCACCATCGGCTAATCGAGGAAAAAACAACGGTGTCAGACCTACACAATTGAGAAAAGGATTAATGGGTCAGGTCTCAAAATTTGACAAAACGGACAGGTCATGTAGGTGGATCTCTATGTGGGCGTGGGTCTCGTTCGGGTCCTTTGTTGACCGCCTCGCGCTGAAGATTTGCAGTTGAGTCTTTTGATGCTTGTTGAGAAGGACAGCCTCGAAAAAATAGTCAAGAATCATGCCTGATTACTATCAAGAAAGCTACAAAGCCTATCATGAAGCGACGTTTTCAGTAGACCCCTCCTTTTTTCTGGGGCCTTTTGCGAAAAGGGTAACCGATGGGGCGTTGGTCCTGGACGTAGGCTGTGGTTCGGGTCGCGATCTCGTGTGGCTCCAGAAGCAAGGATGTAATGTCATAGGTTTTGAACGCTCAAGTGGCCTTGCCGATCTTGCCAGGCAAAATGCCGGCTGTGAGGTGATTGAGGGTGATTTTGAAACCTACGATTTTTCCCAATTGACAGTAGACGCAATTCTTATGTCAGGATCATTTGTGCATTTACCTCATGCCAGACTGGCCGAGGCTTTTCGAAATGTCGCACAGGCCTTGAAAGGCCAGGAATGCACCTCACGCTTTGCTTGTGTTTCGTTAAAAGAAGGCGACGGGACGAAGACTGACAGGGACGGCAGGACGTTCTATTTGTGGCAAGATGACGATTTGAGGCGGATTTTCGACAGGCAAGGGTTTTCGATCATCGATTTCACCAAAACCAAATCTGCCAGGGGGACGGGCGAAGTGTGGCTGGGTTACGTTTTGGAAAGGAATACAGGTCGATAAATCAGATGTGGGAGCTTATTGTTGGGACTGTGACCGGGGATATTCGGTTTCCCAACCTTTTGACCGGAGCGAGGAGGTTGATCATGCTGTTGTGGTGAGGATGGCGGGGAGGATATGGACCGAGAGTCGGTAGGGGGGTTGGGGCGGAATCAAAGCATTGCGGAAAAGTGGCATCCGGTTGAAAGTATAAAAAGGATAATGAAGTGGATTCGGTCACCCAAATCGCTTTAGGTGCTGCTGTTGGCGAGGCCACATTGGGCCGACAAGTCGGGAGGCGTGCGTGGATGTGGGGCGCTGCCTGTGGTCTGTTTCCCGACCTTGACGTCTTGTTTCCCTTTGCCGATGCCGTGAAAAGATTCACTTATCACAGGGGGCCCAGCCACTCCCTTTTTGTGCTCGCAGCCCTGACACCGCTGTTTGTCTGGTTGATTCTCAAGCTCCATCCTCACACTGCCAAATACCGGGGCCGATGGGTTGCGTTGGTCTTTTTGGCCTTCACAACACACGTTTTGCTCGACTGCTTCACGGTTTACGGGACACATATTTTTTGGCCGTTCGCCACCCCGCCTGTCATGTGGTCAACCATCTTTATCATCGATCCTGTGTATTCAGCTCCCTTGTTTTTCGGGGTCATGGCGGCCCTTGTCGCGTCCCGTAAAAGGTCCTGGGGACACCTCGCAAACACGGTTTGTCTCATCCTGAGCACAATCTACCTCTTGTGGACTGTAGGAACGAAAGTCTACGTGACACACATTGCGCACGCGTCTTTAAAACGACAAGAGGTCAGCTACCAGAAAATGCTGACCATCCCTGCGCCTTTCAACACCTTATTGTGGCGTGTCCTGGCCATGGACGACAAGGGATACTACGAGGGTTTCTATTCCCTTTTTGATAACACGAGGGACGTCCGGATGACACATTACCCCAGTGACCCAAGCCTGCTTGAAGACATGGCCGATCACTGGCCCGTCAAACGGCTCCAATGGTTTACCCATGGGTTCTATTCCGTGCGGCAGCGACTGGATGATATTGTCATAACGGACCTTAGAATGGGCGTGGAGCCTTTCTATGTCTTCCAGTTCAAGGTTGGTGAAGCCGGAAATCCCCATGCCAAACCCAAGAAATGCAAACCGGTCGTGGGTGAACGGGGTTGGGATCGCCTGGTCTGGGTTTGGCATCGAATCTGGACGGATGAGCCCCTTGCCGGCACCTGAAAAGCCCCACAGGAAAGGGACGCCGGAAGACTCATTGGGACGGGCATAAGTAGATAACTAAGCTTCGATGAGCCGGCAGTTGTTTTCTTCAGCATACTGTTCGCCTCTTTTTACGGCGTACCCCACTCCGGGCTGGGTCATCCCGAGACGCCTGGATAA
>JADFWI010000479.1 GCA_015222985.1 Pseudomonadota bacterium
AATACCCGGACAGGATTCGGATATCGTAAAAATCACAATGCATAATCTATCTCTTCTTGCTGATGCGCATATATCTTTGGGGTGCAAAGCTAAGAACAGTAGATGCGCCGACCGGGGATCGAAC
Organism: Pseudomonadota bacterium; assembly: GCA_015222985.1. GTDB lineage: Bacteria > Desulfobacterota > Desulfobacteria > Desulfobacterales. The sequence continues at coordinate 125 of JADFWI010000479.1, forward strand.
CCGGACTTGGGGCTTGGAAGGCCCCAGTCATAGCCATTAGACCATCAGCGCTTTTGTAGTATTTTGGTACTCTTGATACTTGAGGATTTAATACTATCGATCATCCGGGGGTATTGCCTTAGCGCGGCACCGGGTCAAAAATTACGTATTCATTTTTCACCTTTAGTTGGTAGGATGTACTTGCACAGAACTCTTCAGAACGAGCGACCTTTGGCCACATAAAAAGTTAAAATCCGCAAACGTTATTTATCATCACCAGAAAAATATTGGCAGGAGAAATGTAGATGGATGGAACTATTCGGGCTAATATTAGTACGGGATTGCATGTTGCAATCGTATTAAAAAAGGATCAAAAAACAGGTAAACTCACAACAGGAGTTGTTCAACGCATACTAACAAATTCCCGGACACATCCACACGGAATCAAAGTTCGTCTTGAAAGTGGCGAAATAGGCAGAGTGAAAGAAATTTTAGATCGGGAAGTTTAGGTAGATTTTTTCAAAAAAACTCGACTTTTGTATATTTCTCTTTCCATAGAGAATGCTCGGCATCAAATTCTGCCGATACTGCACCATAAAACGTTTTTCCTCCGGCTCACTGTTTTGCCTTTGTCGTGCCCGCACCGACGCCCATAAAGATGAGTGCCAGAGCACCGATTCCCGAGATATGTTCTGCCGGCAGCGCGCCTCTCATGTGGCACATTGCCCCGCCAACAAACAGAACCGTTCCCAGTATCACCAGCAATTCGCTGATCTTCGCTTTTGCTCTCGCATTCATGAATTTCACCCCATTTTCATGCTATCGTCGTGACGATCCGCTCCTTGCTTAAATATCTGGTCAGGTAGCTTATGATTGCCAGCAAAAGCACTGCCATGATAAGCATTCCCCCAACCATAACCCATGAAGCAGCATATCCTCCGCTAAGCACATTCTTATTAACAAGCGAGAACGCGAAAAATATCGCAATAAATATCGAGATGTTCAGGATCTGGTTTTCACGCATTCCGAGCAGTAAGTGACCGAAACCCATGAGACCCACGGCAACAGCTATGAACGCCGGTACGACAAGAAAGATGTGGAGGAGAATAGCAGGCGATGGCAGCAGGATCGGAGCCGCGAAGATATTTGCGATCACTGTTATCAAAGCAGCCGCCAGCAGTGCGATTAAGTAGGCGGGAATGGTGACGCCAAGTACTTTTCCGGCCCATACCTGTCTTCGGACTGGTCTTTTTATCGACCTGTCTGATAATATGTGTGTGAGTAATGATACTTAAACCTTTCGATTAATCGAAAGGTATTGTGAGGAGGTGCAGTGATTCAACAGAATCGAAAGATCGGTTACAGATCATGTTGCCCGATGCAACGGATAAGTATGGAATCGTGGATGTGGACTAAATACGGCAGAGTCTTTACTTATATCATTTTCCAATCAGCCGTTGTTTTTCAAAAAATATTATCCGTTTGCAGTTCGAACGTATCCCGCACACCATTGACATCTACTGTGTAAACGCCTGCTTCCAGTCCGACCGCGTCCAGCGCGACAATTTCCTCAAATGGCGTCATCACCTGTGCACACATTGCGTCAGCAGGTCTGG
>JADFWI010000480.1 GCA_015222985.1 Pseudomonadota bacterium
GACTGGCACGCATTGACAACTGACTATGACGCCACAGAACCAATACAGGGCTATATTCTGGATGTTTTTCTGGACTGGCTGAGCGTGGGTCTTTCACCTGAAAAGTGCACACTCTTTGTTCAGTCATACGTAAAAGAACATGCAGAGCTCTTCTTGCTTCTGTCCATGATCACGCCATTGCCATGGCTGGAGCGGAATCCGACCTACAAGGAGCAGATCGCCGAGTTGAAGAACAGGGATCTTTCAAACTTCGGATTTCTGGGTTATCCTGTACTGCAAGCGGCCGACATTATCATGTACAAGGCCAACGGTGTGCCTGTGGGCATAGATCAGGCGCCTCATGTGGAACTTACCCGCGAAATTGCGCGGCGGTTCAATCACTTCTACGGCGATGTTTTTCCCATTCCGGAGACCATCTTGACGGAGTCTTCCAAGATTCTCGGTATGGATCGTCGCAAGATGAGCAAGAGTTATAATAACGCCATTTTTCTCTCAGATTCGCCGGAAGAGATCCAGAACAAGGTCGGGCAGATGATTACAGACCCCCAGCGGGCACGCCGAGCCGACCCCGGAAACCCTGACATCTGCAATGTCTTTAGCTTTCATCAGCTCTACTCTGACCGTGAGACTGTTGAAAGCATCGATCCGGAATGCCGTGAGGCCAAAATTGGTTGTGTGGAGTGCAAGAAAATGATGGCGGCAAATCTCGTCAAGGCCCTAGATCCTATCCGCGAGAAACGATCGTTTTATGAAACCCGGCCGGATACGGTCAGGGGCATTATCGAAGATGGAAATCAGAAGGCCCGGGCAGTGGCCCGCCAGACCATGGAAGAGGTCCGGGCAGCAGTTAGGATTTGACGGCTTACCACGAAAGCACGAAATAGCCAAAACACGAATCTGATTCCTGAGTTTCTTCAATTTTAGGCATTTTAGCTCATTTTTGGCACTTTAGGCATTTTCTATCGCTATGACAGAACAGGTACAAGGCCACACAACGTATCACATACATCTGGGAGATCTCTTTGATGGTCCAATGGATCTTCTCGTGCATCTTGTGAGAAAGAACGAAGTGGATCTTTATGACATTCCCATTGCCTTGATTGCCGAGCAGTACCTGGAATACATCAAGTTGATGAAAGTAATGAACATAGACGTGGCCGGGAATTTTCTGGTTATGGCAGCTACCCTGGCCCACATCAAATCCCGCATGCTCTTGCCCGTCCAGGAGGAACAAGAGGACGAAGAAGATCCCCGCATGGAGATTGTAAGGCCTTTGGAGGAGTACCTGCAATTGAAATATGCTGCAGAAGATCTGGCACACCGGGACCGACTCGGCTGGGACGTGTTCATCCGTGGAACTGATGAAATCTCTGAATCTGCCGGGGAAGAACCCCGCGATTTTGTGCAGGTTAGCCTCTTTGAACTCATGGACGCTTTTCAGCGAATCATCAAACGGGTATCTCCGGAACATTTCCTGAACATTACGGCCGACACTATTTCGGTCAAGAGCAAAATATTGGAGATCGCAGACATCCTGGAACAGAAAGGCTCTGTTACGTTTGAAGAGCTTTTTGAAAAACAGGCTACCAAGGGCCAGATCATTGTCACTTTCCTGGCTGTCCTGGAGATGGCAAGAACCCAGGTGATACGGATAATGCAGCATGTAAAATCAGGGATTATTAGGATTTTCAATGGATAATCTGAAGGCTATTATTGAAAGCTTGCTCTTTGTAGCTGAATCTCCCCTTAGCGTTGACAAGATCAAGTCGATTCTGGAGGTCGAAGACCGCAAAACCATACGCAGCGCCCTCGCCAGACTGGCCGAAGAGTACGAGTCCGAGAAGCGCGGGTTTTTCTTGAGCGAGGTTGCTGGTGGATACCAGGTTCGTACCCGTCCTGAATACCGGAATTGGACCAGGCGAATCAAGCAGACGAGACCTGCCCGCTTGAGCCGTGCAGCCATGGAGACTGTTGCCATTATTGCATATAAACAACCTGTGCTTCGAAGCGATATAGAGCACTTGAGGGGGGTCGATTCCGGGGGAATACTGCGGACCCTCCTTGAATGGGGGATCATTCGTGTGCTGGGCCGCAAAGACCTGCCGGGTCGGCCCATGGTTTATGGCACCAACAAGCGCTTCCTGGAGCTGTTTGACCTGAAAGATCTCGGCGATCTGCCGCTGTTGAAGGACCTGCAGGATCTGGGGGAAGCATGGCCGAACGACTCCACGTAGTCTTGGCTGGAGCCGGCATTGCCTCCAGGCGCGAGGCTGAAAAGCTGATCCGTGAGGGCCGCGTTAAGGTTAATGGCAAGGTTGTCCGCAGGCTCGGCACCCAGGTCGTTTGTGGGCAGGATGCCATACGTGTGGACAACCGCCCTGTCCGCGGCTCTGAGCCAAAGGTTACCATCGTGCTCAACAAGCCGAAACGGGTGTTGACCACGTCCCGTGATCCCAGAGGCCGTCCCACAACAGCCGGCCTTGTCAATAAGATCAAGACACGTCTCTTTCCGGTCGGGCGGCTTGATTATCATACGGAAGGCCTCCTTATCCTGACAAACGATGGAGAACTGGGCCACCAGCTTCAACATCCCCGGTACGGCATTTCCAAGACCTATCGGGCCAAGGTCAAAGGTCTGCCTGCTCGCGAGGCCTTGGGCCGCCTGCGGTCCGGCATTGTGTTGGATGGCCGGCGCACCGCTCCTGCCCAGGTAAGGATAGCGGGTACGACCGGCACAAACACCTGGCTTGAAATCACTATAAGGGAAGGAAGAAACCGGCAGGTTCGGCGCATGTGCGCGGTTGTCGGGCATTCTGTAATGAAATTGAAGCGGATCCGATATGGTCCGATCCGATTGGGAAACTTAAATCCCGGAAGCTACCGAACCCTGACCGCCCGTGAAATGAAAGAGCTCAGAAAATGCGTGAATGAGGGAACGTTAGGGTGAATACAATACGGGCTTGACTATCACCAAAAAACCTTGACTTTGGGCCTCCCGGCCTTTATGTAATGGGTAGATCTATGGGCGGTTAACTCAGCGGTGAGAGTGCCATCCTCACACGGTGGAAGTCCGCGGTTCGAATCCGCGACCGCCTACCACTAAATATCCACGCCCAGAGGACCAGGCTTTGGTTATGCCCAGAGGGGATTTGCTTTGTTGGAAGTTCATTGAATTATTGAAATTACAAATATCA
>JADFWI010000076.1 GCA_015222985.1 Pseudomonadota bacterium
CCGATAGATTTCCAACCATTGCACGATTTCCGTAGAATTTCAGGAACTATTGGATTTCAACAACCAGTTCAACTTAATTTTGAGATTCGACAAGCGATTTATCGGAGGCAGGTGGCATTAAACCTGATAGAAGACTTATACGGCAAGCTACCAGGGTTTAAACATGAAATAAGCATAACCGATGATCCGGAAAAGGTTGGCAGCCAGATTCGAGATATATTAAAGGTAGATTCTGAAAAACAGAAAAAAGCGACGGGTACGTATGGTGCATTTAATTTGTGGCGAGCAGCTATTGAAAGTGTTGGGGTGTTAGTTTTCCAGTCAACTGGTGTAGATGTTGCTGAAATGCGCGGTTTTTCGATAAACGAATTTTCATTGCCTGTGATCGCATTAAACAGCAAGGACACTCCAAATGGGCGGATTTTTACACTTTTGCACGAATTTGCTCACATTATGTTAAAAGAGGGTGGTATTTGTGATTTGAACGTGGATTATGATCTACCTCCGGAAAAACAGAGGATTGAAAATTTCTGCAATCATGTAGCTGGTGCCGCGTTGATACCCAGAGGGGAGCTTTTAAATGAAGACATAGTTATCAGAAAAATCGAGGGGGATGATTGGGCTGATGACGAGTTATCCACTCTTGCAAAACAATTCAAAGTTAGTGAAGAAGTCGTTCTTCGTCGTCTTCTTACCTGTGGGCTTACTACTAACTCGTTTTATAAAACTAAGCGCCATGAGTTCCGCAAGAGATATGAACTGATTAGCAAAAAACCGAGAGACGGATTTCCACCTCCTGACACAATGGCTATCAGCCGTGCAGGACGCGCGTTCGTAAAACTTGTGCTTGATAGTTATTACCAGGAAAAAATCACTTCAAGTGATCTGTCTGATTATCTCGACGTAAAGTTGACGCATCTATCTAAAATCGAAGATAAGATAATGTCAAAACCAGTTAGATTCGGGGGGCTTTTTTGAAATACAGCATCGATACAAGTACCAGCCTCGATGCCTGGACTCGCTATTACCCGCCTGAGGTCATGCCTGGGCTGTGAAAACAATTTGAAGAATTGATTGACAATGATCAACTGATAGCAACAGAAGAGGTCCTCTATGAATTGGAAAAGAAAGAAGATGATGCTTATGAATGGGCTAAAAATCATGAAAACATGTTTATTTTAACTGATGAACGAATACAGCTTGTAGTAATTGAAATTCTTAAGGACCATAAGAAACTTATCGATACCCGGAAAAACCGATCGGGTGCGGACCCTTTTGTCATTGCATTGGCTAAAGTTGAAGGTTGTGGGGTGGTAACCGGAGAAAAGCCGACCAACCACCCGGATAGACCAAAAATTCCGGATGTTTGCAGAGCTATTGGCATACCATGTATCAATATTTTGCAGCTTTGTAGAGAGCAAAAATGGGTTTTTGACTTACGAGCTTCAACCCTCTTTTAACAATCGCCACCCGCATGGAAAATCCGAAAAAACGCCGCGGCACACCTGTGTATGATACAGAGGTTAAGAGGTGTATCGAACCTGGCGCGGTCTTCAATCGCGGTCAGCTCGCCGCCGATACCAGCAAGCAGGGAAATGTGTACGTATTATCCGGGTAAACTATTTCGCGATATCTGTGATTGGGTAAAGATATATGGCATTGCTACCAAAGAATTAATGCTAAACTGTCAATAGAGGTGCTACTATGAAATACCTATATCAAGACTCTGTAGAACTCCCTGTGAAGCGCGATTTTATTCGCGATCTTACGGATCTGCTAACGTTGACCGTGGCGGTGTACCCTCTTGAAAACGGGATCATCTCGGCTAATGAAGAGCTTGAGCGCGAACGCGGTGACCAGGATCGGAAAGTTGGCAGGATCGAAGCGTTCGAACGTGATGTCGGGATGCAACTTGACGAGATGATCAAGGATGACGCCACGGAGGAGATGAGGATCTGTAAAGATGTGACATCAGAGGCGTGCACCTCATGTGCGGATCAGCAGAAGGCAAAGATAGGGTCGGATTTCGATGCGTCGTTTAAGGACCTGACCGGGAATATCGCCCACAACTCAGAAGAGATGCGCAAGATACTTTCCCTGTTTCTTGAATTCGGTGTATACGATACCAGGCAAGGATATTCGCTGACATCGACGGGTGGAGATGCACTGCACGGCGAATTTGAAGCGGAGGTGGATGGGCTATCGTTCGGTTATGAACTGGAATTTAAGGAGCCGGTGTTTGTCAAACAGTTAGTCGGCGTATTTTCCATACCGATACCAGGGAAAGCGGGGATATTCCGCAAAGAAGATGTGCTGAAGATGCTGGATATATCGAACCACCGTTTGGTTGGTGTTGAATACACAGACGAACATATAATCGCAGAATTTAAAGACAGGAAGGGTGAAAAGGCGGTGCGTATTGAGATGCAACACGTTACCAATAATTACTCGATGGTGTACGGGGACGCAGAGCCTATCAATCTGACAAAGGATGAATCGATCCTGGAGGAGATCGATAGCGCAGAAGTCATCTATCTCATGAGGGAGGTGATCGGCTGTGTAAGGGATGCTGAGAAACGCAAGGTTTCGATGCTGAAGACGATGACGTTTGATGGCGTTGATGTGATCGAAGAATCTGTAATCTTTGACAGTCTGAATGTCGTGTTCGCAAAGTACGGTAAAATTGCATCCGAATGTATCGCACATGGGGCAGCAAAGGACGAACTCGTGATAAAGATCGAATCCGACAGCGGTGCACGATCTGAAAAGTATATGGCGATTTCGACGATCGAATCGTGTTTATCAGAGCTCGGAGAGAAGGGTATCGAACTGGCAGGCGTTTTTGGGTTGGATGCGCTGAAGTGACTTCCTCCCCGCTACAAGTAGCGGGGCTTCCTGATTCATAGCGGTTGCTCATGCAACCATCTCCACAGGCGTTAATTC
>JADFWI010000077.1 GCA_015222985.1 Pseudomonadota bacterium
AAGCTCCATCGAAAATCAGAAAGGCATCGGAATAATCGTGGCCAGCCCCTTTCTTATCTCTTCTGGCAAATCAATCTTTTCCCCGGTTTTCTTGTCCACTGACACGTGTACCGTTCGGAGTTTCGCACCCACGTTGCCATGCGCATCCGTGAATAAATAGGACAAAGTAAAAGAGGTTTGCCCGATTTGCGCCTTCAAAGAGATGGTGAACTCGTCTCCAAGATGAAGGCCTCGCTTATAATCGGCTTCAGCGTGGACGATCGGTAATAGATAATTCGACTTCCGGATGATATGATCGAGGCCGCAACCGATGGACTTCATGAAGGCCTCGTAAGCGGTGTGGGCGATTCTGAAATAATTTGCGAAAAAAAGTATCCCGGCCGCGTCGGTATCGTGGAGCTTTACGTCGGCCTGCATTTCAAATGTCGCGTTTTTGGTCTCTTGATCTTCTTCCACGGACATGCTCGACTACAGCCTTTGAACGTGTAGCCCGGGAGGCCGTCGCTTTTAGCCGTTATTCTCCAATCGCTCGATAATCAATTCAGCGGCTTTCTTACCGGAAAGGAGCATCCCGCCGAAAATGGGACCCATGCGGTGAGAGCCAAAGGTGGCATTAGCTGCCATGCCGGCCACATAGACACCAGGAAAAGCCTCGCGCGTATTTTCAAGCGTGGCCTGTTCTGCCACATCAGCCCAAAGTGACTTTTCACCCATGACCTTGCCGGTTTTTGTCAACAGTTTTGCCCCTGATTTTCTCTCTATAAGATGCATCAATTCAGTGGCGTGCCCTGTGGCATCAATGGTATAGCGGGCTTCAACTGTCAAGGGGTCAACATGGAGTTGTGCCATTTCGACTGCTGTCCAGTTAACCACCAGGCCAACAACCCTGACCGATTCAGGGGTGTCCGTTTGACGTATCATCACGTCTTCGACACTCATCAGGTTGAAGACCTTGGCGCCTGCCTGGCATGCCCTGGAAGCAAGAGTTGTTGTGGCTTCCACTGCGTCTGCTGTATAGTATCCGCTCTGAAAGGGAAGCGTGGAGATACCTAGCTCATCAAGAACCTCTTTGCCGTCCTCTTGAACCACAATCTCATTAAACATCATCCCGCCACCCCACATGCCGCCGCCGATACTCAAATTGCGCTCAAAAAGGGCGACCTTCCGCCCCTTTATGGCGAGATGATAGGCTGCCACCAATCCCGAGGGGCCGCCCCCCACGATGGCCACATCAAGACGAAGATGGTCGAGCCATTTTTCAGAAAACCGCTGGATAATAGCCTTGCTTATGACATGTTCATCTAGTTTCATGGTGCCGTCTTGATAACAACCAAGTGGCTTTAAGTCAAGAAGTTTGACGGCTTTGCAAAATGTGCTGAGAAATTTCTTGACATGTGGAAATGACCATGATTTACTTATCACTAATGAAAATAAATTATGTCCATTTACTACCGTGTGAGCTGTTGCTTCTTCTTGGGCTTCTTAGGGAGGAGTCTGCCGGCGGTAGTTAGGGCACAATCCAGGGAACGACGGGCCGCAGGCAGCAAAACCTGCGGCTCTTTTTTTTGGGGCCACAGGGAGCTGCCACCGCCTGTGGCCTTTTTTTGTCGTACAAATTGGCTAGCAAGGAGGAAAAGAGCATGGAAAAGGTATTCATTTTTGACACTACACTGCGAGACGGCGAACAGATTCCGGGGGCATGCCTGAATCCCAGAGAAAAGCTGGAAATCGCCTTACAGCTTGCCAGATTGAAGGTGGACGCCATTGAGGCAGGCTTCCCTATCTCGTCTCCCGGGGACTTTGACGCTGTCAAAGGGATTGCCGAGAAAGTAAAAGGCCCCACCATTGTAGCCCTTGCCCGGGCAGTCCGCGAGGACATCGAAACAGCCTGGAACGCCATAAAAGGGGCGGAAAAACCCCGTATTCACGTCTTTCTCGGGACTTCTGATGTTCATATCCAGAAGAAATTCGGAATTGATCGAGACAAGGCCCTGGAGCGGGGACTTGATGCCTTGAAATTTGCCAAGTCCCTTTGTCCTGATGTGGAATACTCCACTGAGGACGCCTCACGCACGGACCCGGACTATCTCGCCAGAGTAGTCGAACAGGTAATCGCAGCCGGGGCCACGGTAGTAAATATCCCTGACACAGTCGGCTATGCCGTGCCTCAGCAGTTTGGCAAACTCATTGTCTTTCTAAGAGAAAGGGTTCCCAATATTGATCAGGTTGTGCTCAGTGTTCACTGCCACAATGACTTAGGGCTGGCTACAGCCAACACCCTGGCTGCCGTGGAAAATGGGGCCAGACAGGTAGAGTGTACTGTTAACGGCCTCGGAGAAAGGGCGGGAAATGCTTCTTTGGAAGAGATCGTGATGGCCATAAGGACTCGCAAAGACTATTTCAATTTTTCTACGTCGGTGAACACGCGAGAGATCATGAGAACCAGCAACCTGGTCAGCCGCCTGATGGGAATGACCGTTCAAGCCAACAAGGCCATTGTGGGAGCCAATGCCTTTGCCCACTCTTCCGGCATCCATCAGGACGGCATCCTGAAAGACCGCGCGACTTATGAGATCATACGCCCGGAAGACCTCGGGATCGCCAAGCACGCCATGATCCTTACGGCAAGGTCTGGAAGACATGCGTTGAGGGATAAGACATCAAGCATGGGCTATGATCTCAATGAGGACGAGTTTGAAGCCGTGTATAAGGGCTTCTTGTCCCTAGCTGACAAAAAGAAGCGGGTCTATGATGAAGATGTGGATATCATTATCCAGGACGTTATCTTTGCCCACTTGCTAAACAACAGGCTTTACAGCCTTGAATCCTACAAAGTACACACGGGCAACGGCAAGACCCCTGAGGCCACAGTGAGGCTGAGGAGGGAGGAAGTCATTTTGGAGGCCAGCTCTCAAGGCGGAGGACCCATTGACGCCATCTTTAAGGCCATTGACAAGATCGTCGGGGCTTTCCACAAACTGGAGGACTTTCAGGTCAGGGCCGTCACCGAGACTAAGGAGGCTATGGGAGTGGCCACCGTGCGTGTCTCTCGCGATGACTTCCGCGCTCTGGGACGGGGCTCCAGCACGGACATCCTGGAGGCGAGCGCCAAGGCTTATGTTGAGGCCATCAACCGGATTTCCTGTTTCATGCAACATCAATCGGAGGCATGCCAGTCCGGCAATAAGCTTACTCCTCAAAACTGATCTGCGGCCCAGTACGATCTCCTCTGCCAAAAGGGGTCTTGCACTGCCTGAAGGTCCCCTTTTGGCGTTGAGTCTCCCTGCCGTGATTTTCCAATTGATAAATTCCACGACCCTGAGTATATAAAGAGCCAGCCACGTTATTGCATTATTTCTCGAATTTGGTGCTCTTTTGGTGCAAAACATGAAAATAGCAAACCTGTTTGCAGCTGCGGCCATTGCCGCTATGATCCTGGGCTCGACCATGCTTGGCTTTGCGGCCGAAAAGCACGAAGTCATAGAGAACATGGGCGACCACGGGTACGTCAATTGGTCGAGAGGAACAATCTATGCCAAGGGGATCGGCTCAGCCCCTGAAAAGGCTCATGAAAAGACCCGGGGCGAATCAACGGAACAGAGGGCAAAGACGGACACCTACTCCAATCTCTTGGAAACCGTAAAGGCCGTGAGAATAGATTCGTCTTCTCACGTCAAAGATCTGGTTGCAAAGAGCGACATGATACTGGTCCAACTCAAAAGCATGGTTAGGGAAGCGCAGATCGTAAAAAGGGAGTATTTTTCCAATGGCACGGATGAGGTAACACTGGCCTTTAAGATGGTTGGCGGGTTTGCCCAACTCGCACTCCCCGAAGGTATCAAACAGGTGCCGGAAATTAAGACTATTACGGGAAGGCCGGCAAAAGAAGAGTCTGATGAAGAACCAGAGCCATACAGTCCATCCTCCGAACCTATTGTATACACCGGCCTTGTGCTCGATGCCCGCGGTCTTAAGGCCATGCCGGCTATGTCCCCCAGGATAATAAGCGAAAGCGGCGAGGAGGTCTACGGATCAGCCTATGTGAGCCGCGAATTTGCCGTTCAGCAGGGGATGACGGCCTATGACAGGGACCTGAATTCGGCCCAGAATAACGCCAGAGTCTCCGGCAACCCGCTGACGGTGAAAGGATTAAGGGCTCACGGGGCTGGCCGGTGCGATTTTGTCATCAGCAACGCAGATGCTTTAGAGATCCTGAGCGCTTCTGACAACCTCTTGTTCTTGAAAAAGTGCAGGGTCGTAATCGTTCTGGATTAGGGCTGGGAGTGCAAGCAAGGAACAACTGAACTTCTGGTATCGGGTATCCGACATCATGAAAAGTAACCACACAGGAGGCGGGTCAAGATGAAAGTTCACCTAAAAATGACAACCCTTACCTTAATAGGGTTTTTGCTGGCTGCCACTGCCTCTCTGAATGGATGCGCCCCAAAGCCGGGGCCGCTCGAAAATGCCTTGGATACGCCTCAACATCATGTCCACAGTGGCATGAAACTTCTCCAGTTGGGAAGATACAGTGATGCCCTGCGTGAGTTTGAATATACAAAGGAGGTCGACCCGTTCTTTTCAATGGCCTATGTTGGCTCCGGGCTAGTCTGGGGCTATAAGGGTGATTGCAAAAAGGGGATAAA
>JADFWI010000481.1 GCA_015222985.1 Pseudomonadota bacterium
ATGTTTCATGGTGCTAAGAGTCTGAGACAGACGCTATGGCCAAAAAGGATTTTAGGCACGTTCAGAACGAACGTCCCCTATGATGACCGACGGCATCACGGAAAAACCGGTCTGCACCATCGCCGGGCTGAACCTGTTTGGAATCAAACCCCGGCAGACGCTCAAGCAGTCAGGTGTAAGGCTCATGTTTTTCGATGCTCCGGACAAGAAGTATCAGGCACTGCTCGATAAAGTGCTTGATGCGCCTCTGGTGGGTCGTTTTCAAGTGGGTAAATCCGGAACAATCCTTATTGATGCCGGTCTGATCGAAAAATGTCTGGAGATGATGGAACCTTTTGTCACACAGGAACCCAATCACATTGATAAAAACTTCCGCCGCGAAAAAAAATGGATTTATCCCTTTGAGGCCATCCGTGAATTACTGATCAATGCCCTTGCACACCGGGATTGGACACGTTTTGTGGATGTTGAAATTGCCGGGTACAAAGATCGTCTTGAAATTATCAGCCCCGGCGCATTGCCCAACTCCATGACGGTCGAAAAGATGGTGGCTGGGCAGCGTTCTGCCCGAAACCTTATCATTGTAGAAGTACTTCGCGATTATGGCTATGTGGATGCCAGAGGCATGGGCGTGAGAACAAAGGTCATTCCTGCCCTGAAAGCAGGGGGGTTGGAGCCCATATTTCAGACCACTGATGATTATGTGAAAACCACAATTGAAAAAATAAAAGGTCAAAACGACCTGATAAATTTGCCTTTAACCGGTGAAGCAGCAAAGCAAAAGGAAAAAAAAGAGGGAGAAGACTCCATGTCGGGTCAAGAAGAAAGCCGGAATGACCTGATAAATGACCTTTTAAGAGGGCACGATGACCTTATAAACGCGATTCGGGCAAACCCTGACAGCGACTATCAGGCACTGGCTCATAAAATCCGAGTCAGCGAAGCGACAGTAAAGCGCCATATCCAGAAACTCAAGCGGGCAGGAATATTGTTGCGCAAAGGCTCCCGGAAAACAGGCCATTGGGAGGTAGTCGGTTGACACGAATCATTGAAAGGCTGAGCAAATCCATCCGTTTCGCCGCCGTGTACAATCCCGATGTCCAGGTAGCGCCCGTCTGCATTCTTTGGCCTGACCGAGACCGTCAATGGGAAGCCATTATCCCTCGGATGCAAATTGAGTTGCCGGAAATTTTTGTCCTTGGCGACTACGATATTGACAAACGTACCGGCCCAGCAATCTGGCTGCGCTGTGTTTTAGCTGGTAAAATTTCCATTGAAAATGAAACTACGATGGAAAATGAAGTGAAGGATAAGCAGGCCCGCTATCGTTTAGCCGAAAACATTCCCATCTTTTACCTTCCAGGTGTCAGCCGCCAGGATCTCAGGGCGGTTGAAAGTTGCCCCGACTCATTGAAACCCTTGGCAGAGCTACAATACCGGGGCGTGATTTGGTCTCAAATCAACGCCAAAGACTGGACCATACTGTCATTTCTAAAATCAGGAGAACAGGGGGGTCAAGTCTCAACATTCAACATAGTTGCCAAATATTGAGACCTGGCCCTAGTAATCACGTAGTTTCCAAGTAATCCTTTTAGAGCCGGTTCATGAGGCAAGAAAGTCGAGGATAGAGGAATTGAGCGTTGTAGCGGACCCATGGAACCTCAAACTGAAACTTTCTGTGAATCGGGTCGGGCTCATGCCATTTGAGAAAAAGGCCCGAGAAGCCAGTCAACGTCGTTTATTGTAATCTTTTGGAAGGAAAAGGGGCGAACGAAAAATGAAAACCAAGGAAGAAATACTGAGAATTCTTCGTGACGAGATGCCTTTTCTTAAGGAGAAACACAATGTAGTCAATTGTGGCCTCTTTGGCTCGTATTCAGGGGGAGAGCCAGGCCTGAAAAGCGATATAGATCTGCTGGTTCAATTTGAAAAGCCTGTCGGCTTTTTTGGGTTTATTGAGCTTGAAGATTATCTATCAGAGAAGCTTGGGGCAAAAGTCGATCTTGTGACCGAAGATGCCTTAAAACCTCTAATAAGACCTTACGTGATGGAGACAATAGCTTATGTCTGAGAAACGCAAAAGTGTCTTACCCTTTATCAGAGACATTCTGGATTCCATAGAGAAAATCGAAAAGTATTGCCAATCCATGACGTATGATCAGTTCCTGGACGATGACAAGACACGGGATGCTGTGGTGAGAAATTTGGAAATCATAGGGGAAGCAGCCAAGAATATCCCGGACAGTGTCAAAGAAAGGTTTCCTGATATAGCGTGGAGACCCATAACAGGCATGAGAGACAAATTGATCCATGGGTATTTTGGAGTAAGTTATTCAATTGTTTGGCATACCTTCGAGAATGATCTTCCGCTTCTGAAAGAAAAGATGAAAGGACTCAATGATCGTCTCGAAGATGAAGAAAGAACACGGCCTTCCATTTAGTCGAAATTGATTGGAAAGGCTACCACGAGGGAAGAGAATATGAG
>JADFWI010000078.1 GCA_015222985.1 Pseudomonadota bacterium
ATCTATTGCAGTTGCCCAGTCCTGAATGCGCTCATCTATGGTGAAATTGCCTTTGCCCTGGATTTTTGAGGTCCCACTATAGCACTGCGGCTGCTCGGGCGGCGTTAGCAAGCCGCCGTGTATGCCGTTTGGTGGTAGTGAATGCTTTGTTATTGTTAAAGTGGTAGTGTCGGTATCGGTTGCGCCATTGTTATCTGTTACTTTCAGGTGGATATTGCCTAAACCGGGTACTGTGAATGAGACGGTTGGTGTTACGCCCACGGCGTCATCAAATTCGCCGTCGTTGTCTAAGTCCCAGTCGTAGCTGGTGATTGTGCCGGCTGGGTCGGTGGCATAAGAACAGGTGCCGTCAAAAGTTATTGGTACGGCGATGTATTCAATGACGCCGGTGTAAGGGCCGTTGGCATCTGCTACTGGTGGTTCTGTACCTATGTACACATTTTTTTCATCACTCAACACTTCTTGTTCTGCTATCACCAAAGATGTAACAATTGTATATGCACCATTATTAACACCCGTTGTGTCCCAGGTAAACGTTATGTTCTTTGTTACCATAGGCCCCAATGATAAGAGCGGGATTTTAAATGTGTGATTAAAGTTTGAATTGCTGATGTCAATCTCAATTTTTGCATCAATAAACCTCATATTTGGCACTTCATTTGTTATAGAGATATTTATGGGGACTGGTTCATTTTGATCGTATTGTGTCTTTGGAATTGATACTGTAAAGTCGAATTTTTCGATTAAAAGCGTTCTTGTTGCAGTTCTTTCAATTTCATCGGACTTAACGGTTACGTTCAGTGCACTTAGACCGGGTATCGTTGGCGTAAACTCGATTGGCACTTGCCTTACTTCTCCTTCATCAATATCCCCTACATCTTCAATAACGCCTACATTTGTGAGTATCTGAAGATTGTGTAATGCCTCAGCCCCCGTATTCTTTATGTAAACCGTCAAATTGCATGGTTCGTTAGTAAGTGTTTCTATTACACTCGTATGTTGCTCGATCCCTATGCTTTCCTGACTTGTCAAAATGTCTATCCTGATATCCGGATATAGTAGCTGGGCACATGCTCTATTATTTGTGTAATCTTGTTCTAGAAATTCGTTATAAGGGCTTACCAAAACGCATATTTCCTTAACTCCCTCCACAGCAGTCCATTCTATACAGGCTTCTGCAGAATCACCTGCCTCCACATCTATGACGTCTTCTCCTACCAAAATTCCATTTGTTGCTGGGTCTCCAGCATAGAACAGGATAGAGGTATTGTGCGCATCCGCCTCTCCAACATTATGAATTGTTGCGTTTATTGTTATTTCTTCACCAAGATCTGGATTATTATTTGAAAGGTAAATATCAGAATCGCTTAAGGTTAAATCTGGATATTGTTCTACCCATACCGTAGCAAATGCTTCCCTGGCAAACTGCTCGTCATCAACTGTTCCTGAAGCGGTAACTGTTACATCATAGTTTCCCCATAGACTCGTATTTGTATATGGGTTTGCATATATTCCATCGTTTGCCGCTTCATCGTTGTGCGAGCCGTCATCATATAAGGTAATGTTCTCGATTGACCCATCTGGTCTTTTGATCTCAGCAGTAACAGAAGCACCTGTTAATGGTGCGACATCGCTTTTAAGTTCGGCTTTTATAAGAATTTCTTCACCTGGGTGGTAGCGGGGTTTTGCTATGTCAAGAGAAAGCGTTATAGGACTCTCCAAGAAAGTCATTACAATGTAATCTTCACCTTCCTCAGGCACATCGACTGCTGATACGTTTACTTGCCAAGTTCCAGCCTCTGGGGTTTCAACAATGTATTCCTCAGCAGTGATGTTCGACTCTTGATGGTAAGTAATATTTGGCGCACTTTCAGCAGCAGATGGGTTGATCAGCGTACCGCTGGGTGTGGTTAGAGTTAGATTAAGGTCTCCTTCTGTCCATACCAAAGTGAAAGTTGCTTGTATAGTAGTGCTGATTTGCACTTCGTGCGATTTCTGCTTGCCTGGAAAGATTTTGCCAAAAATCATCGGCGCTTGCTGTATGACGGGATCGTCAAGAGGATTTTGCTGGGTGCCCCGGTCCTCCACAAGTGGTCCTCGCTGATCGGTAGGGGGATCATCTTTTAAGATTTCCACCACTCGCCAAGGGGCATTATAGGGAGACGGACCATACGTGGAAAGAAATTCAAAATGATTCACATGGAATATTTCAAGTGGTACGCCATCTAGTTTAACTTCAGCGACTCTAATCATCCCATCATTATCCCGGGGTGTATATGGTAAAAATATCCAGCTAAGATACCAGGGGGATTTATCTCCTGCGAAGGTAAAATACTTTGTGCTTACGTCTGTATGGGTAAGAGGCGTATTCAGAGTTTTGATAAAACCTCTATTTGGCATCATTTGTTCCTCCGCTCCTGGAATTACCCAGCCAAATGGTGCATATCCTGCTTGCATTGCAGCAAGCTCCATCAACTTTAACACTACTTCCCATTCCCAATGTAGCTGTCGAAAGTAAATAGAGCCTTGGTTTGGTGTTCCAATCATGATCAGTTTTCTAACGTTATTATCACCATTCATTTTCTCGATGTACCACCTTGCTACTAATCCACCCATATCGAATGCGACAATATCTACTTTACTCACATGTACTTGTTCTTTTACATCTTCCACTTTTTGGGATAGCGTATTAGCATATTTTTTAATATCTCTGTTAGCGATGGATTTACCAGGCTCTAAATCAACGATGAATAAAGTTTCATCAAATTTATATCCATCAATGATCAGAGGATCAACCAATGCATTCTCCTTTAAATTATCTCCAGTACCTCTGAAATAGCCATGTACCAGAAGCACAGGTATCCTTCCAACACTAAACGTTTTCTCAGCCCAATCAGAACCAAGATCTGTAACAACTTGCACCCAAACGGTATGATCCCCGCTTTCAGAAGGCGCCTTGGCTTTTATTAAATATTCCTTGTTTGCGTAAATTATTTTTATAGGAGGCCATGACCAGCCAATATA
>JADFWI010000482.1 GCA_015222985.1 Pseudomonadota bacterium
ATGAAACAAAGAAAAAGGCCCCTGGGGTGATTGGGGGACACCAGGGGCCTCAAAAAGGAGGTTTCACACGAAGGAGAACACCTCCCATCGTGCCTTTCATAAAGCCCCTGAACGCAAGCAGACCCAGTCTTTGGGATGGAAGGGCGTTGCTTCAGGGGCCAAGAGGTAAAGGCAGAGCCGCTTTTGCCCCGCCAATCCTTTCTCAGGTTACAAAATCGCTTCGCGATCTTATGTTACTCTCATGCAAATACTATGCAAAAACGAGGAATATGAACGGATTTCCTTAATGTTGAAATAGTTAGCCCATGTTGTGCTGAACGCCGCGTCCACAATAATGGGTAATTAAGGTAATAATTTGGGAAAATAAATGCCCTCTGCGAGTATTCAAAGTAGCACTTTCTTACCGTCAACACTTGAAGGATGGACCCGCCATGTGCCAACAAGGCAGGTCGAGTTGTTACAAACCCAACGATGTCTCTTTGTTCGTTTGCACGCGAGATGAACAGAAAAAAAGGTTCAAAAAAACAAAGGGCCAGCCTGTAATGGCTAACCCTTTATTATTACTTGCGTTTTTGATGGTGCCGAAGGCCGGATTTGAACCGGCACGGGCGTAACCCACTGCCCCCTCAAGACAGCGTGTCTACCAAATTCCACCACTTCGGCACAAAACACTCATCCTTTTTCGTTAGGCTCAGGGGTCGGCTCCGCAACGGCAGCCTCGGGAGTCGGCTCACTTGCCTCCGGCTGCGCAGTCTCGGATTGAACCGGCGCTGGAGCCTGACTCTCGGCAGGCGTCTGCTCAGTTCCCTGGGTTACTGGCGGCGGTGCCACAGTCGGCATGATCGAACTGGTGGGTCGTCGGCTCGAAAAATATGCCAGACTCAAAGACGTCAACATAAACACAATGGCAGCGACAGTGGTCATTTTGCTCAGAAAAGAGGAGGCACCGCCACTTCCAAAAAGCGTCTGGCTGCTTCCTCCTCCAAATGCGGCTCCCATGTCCGCCCCCTTGCCTGTCTGCAACAGCACAATAAATATCAGGGCAATACAGACTACCACGTGCATCAATATGATGAAAGTTGACATAACACAGATACTCCGATTCTAAATTCCACCTTTTCCAGCCTCTGAACACGGTCGCACAATACCAGCAAAAGATTCGGCATCCAGACTGGCGCCCCCGACCAATGCTCCGTCAATGTCGCCCATGGCCATGAGCCCTGCAATGTTTGCGGGTTTTACACTTCCACCATACAATATGCGAAGCGCGTTTGCAATTGAATTTCCACAGGCCTTTTCCACCCAATCTCGTATGAACTTGTGGACCTCCTGCGCCTGTTCATTCGTGGCTGTTTTTCCTGTCCCAATAGCCCAGACGGGCTCATAGGCAATAATGAGCTGTTGCAGACCATCGGTGGCGATAGCCTTGAGACCCTCTTTCAACTGTTCTTGGATAACGGAAAATGTTTGGCCAGCCTCTCTTTCAGCCTCAGATTCCCCGACACACATAACGGGAATCAGGCCACCTTCAAGAGCTGCCTTGACCTTTCGGTTCACTGTAACGTTAGTTTCGTCAAAATATTGACGCCGTTCGGAATGGCCGATAATCACGTGGGTGCATCCGGCCGCCCTTAACATGGGCGCTGATACCTGGCCGGTATAGGCGCCTTCAGTCTCCCAAAACAGGTCTTGAGCCCCCAGATTTATTGCCGATCCCTGCAGAATCTCGGCTACAACCCCAAGGGCCGTAAACGGAGGGGCCACCATGACATCGACGTCTGTGATGTCGGACACCAACGACTTCAACCGGCCTGCAAGCTCTGCAGCCTCCGGGCCGGTCTTGAACATTTTCCAGTTTCCTGAAATCAAGGGTTTGCGTTTTGCCATTGTTTTTTCCATCAGGATCACAGATCTTTCCCAATCATAGCCGCCAAGTCTACCATGCGGGTGGCATATCCTCGCTCATTGTCGTACCAAGAAAGGACCTTGACCAGATCGTCAATCACATATGTCGTGGGAGCATCCACGATGGAAGAGTACGTTGAGCCGTTGAAATCAGTCGAGACCAGGGGCAGATCGCTATACGCCAAAATCCCCTTTAACGGACCTTCGGCAGCAGCCTTAAAGGCGCTGTTAACATCAGCAGGCGTCAATCCGCTCTTGTCAATCCTGGCCACCAGGTCCACAAGAGACACATTGGGTGTGGGAACCCGTATTGACAGGCCATTCAATTTTCCCTTGAGCTCGGGCAAAACCAGTGCAACAGACTTTGCAGCCCCTGTTGTCGTGGGTATCATGGAAAGAGCTGCCGCTCTGGCCCGTCTGAGGTCCTTGTGGGGAAAATCAAGAAGCCGCTGATCCCCTGTGTAGGAATGGATCGTGGTCATGAGTCCGCTTTTTATTCCAAAGCTCTCAAAAAGCACTTTTGCCACAGGCGCCAGGCAATTTGTAGTACACGAGGCGTTTGATATGATGTGGTGCTCCTTGGGATTGTACAAGGCATCATTAACACCTATCACAATTGTTATGTCAGGATCAGTGGCAGGCGCTGAAATGATCACCTTGCGAGCTCCTGATCCCAGGTGTTTTCCCGCACTTTCCTGGGTCCGAAAAAATCCAGTACACTCCATGACAATGTCCGCGCCAAAGTCCCCCCACCGGAGGTCAGTTGGATCTTTGATCGCAGTGTAGGCAACCGGACGACCATCGACTACAATGGCATCATTTTTAGCAACGATTTCAGAGCTCAACGAACCATGTACCGAATCGTACCGGAGCAAATGCGCCATAGTTGACGCATCTGTAAGGTCGTTTATGGCAACGACCTCAACAGAATCGTTTTCCATGGCAGCTCTGAAAGCAAGCCTCCCTATACGCCCAAACCCGTTAATACCAACCCGAACACTCATAGATCCTCCTTGACGGCTTTCTGCGAGTTCATCAATCCTAAATCTCAGCTCCTTTTATTTCCTTTCAACACACCACTGGCAAGTGAAATACTCTTCTTGCCATATGCCTGTATACTCTCTGCCAAGTCGCCCAGATTGCTGTTCTCACGCTTTTTTGCCGCGCGGATCAACACTGGCAGATTCACACCGGTCAAAACGTCAATCCTGCCCTCCTCTAGAAATGAAAGGCTCAGGTTGGACGGCGTTCCGCCAAACATGTCGGTGAGGATGATCACACCGTCTCCTTGATCAACAGCCTTGATCCCTGCGCCAATCTTCTTCCTCAGTTCCTCAGCGCTGTACTTCAGGTCCACGGAAACAGCCGTGGCAGCCTCTAGGGGGCCTTCCAAAACGCATTTGGCCGCTTCGATGAGAGCCTCTCCCAAACCGCTGTGGGTTACTACGACAATGCCTATCATAAATCTGATCCCTCAAGCGTGGTGCGTGGGCATTACCCTATAGTTGCATAAACAACATGGCAAAAGGTCCTAAAAAGCAATGATAGTCTTTCTTTTCGGCCTTTTTGAGCAGTTTTG
>JADFWI010000483.1 GCA_015222985.1 Pseudomonadota bacterium
TTAAAGGGAGGGACATACGGTGTTACAGAAAAGATCATTAGATTTAGAGATGCCAGAAGACCAGGAATTTACTTCAGAGGAATTGGCCTCTGTAGACACCATCATCGAACAGCATAAGTCAAGACCGGGATCGCTCATCCCTGTGCTCGAAGAGATTCAGGAGGCCATCGGACATCTTCCCAAGTCTATCCAGAGAAAAGTATCTTACGGTCTCAGAATACCTCTGAGCGAGGTATACGGGGTCGTTACATTCTATTCCTTTTTCACAATGGTTCCAAGGGGAAGGCACACTATACGGTGTTGCCTTGGAACAGCCTGCTATGTGAGAGGGAGCAAAAGGAATATGGAAAAGCTTGTCGAAACCCTCAAGGTGAATCCTGGAGAGACTACTGAGGATAGACGCTTTTCCCTGGAAACGGTCAGGTGTCTTGGGGCCTGCGGTTTAGCACCGGTCATGATGGTGGATGATGATACTTTTCGTCAGGTAAAGCCGTTTAAGATATCTGAGATATTAGAAGCTTATGATTAATGGAGGAGTATACCTATGCCGCAACTGAAAATAGAAGATTTATACAGAATTAAAGGCGATGTTCTCAGATCATCGGTTTTGGAGCCCGGAAAGACAAGCGCCCGAATTACAGTGCATATGGGCACGTGTGGGATTTCATCTGGTGCAGATAAGGTATTGAAGACACTCGATGAAGGATTAGAATCTTCTGGAAGAAAAGACATCATCATAACCACATCAGGCTGTGCCGGTATCTGCAACCGGGAACCTCTCATCACCATAGAAAGGGTGGGAGAAGAACCGATAAAATATGCACAGGTAAGTGAAGAAAAGGCACGACAGATCTTTCAGGGACACGTCCTTGGCGGGGAGATAAATCCCGAATGGGTATTCGCCAGAGGGTGGGAACAAGCGGAGATGGATTTTGAGGGCCCTTCGTTTCCTGTAACTGAGCGTACATCTCACATCCGAGAGATTCCTTTCTTTGGAATGCAAAATCTGCGTGTAATGAGAAACCGTGGTTTAATTCAGGCAGAAAAGATAGATGAGTATATTGCCAGAGACGGTTATGCCGGTATGGCCAAAGCCCTGGCTGAAATGACACCGGAGGAAATTGTACAGGAAGTTCTGAATTCCGGACTGCGTGGCAGAGGCGGAGCAGGTTTCCCTACAGGCCTGAAGTGGAAGTTCGCTGCCGCGTCTCAGGACGACGTAAAATATGTTTTATGTAATGCTGATGAAGGAGATCCCGGGGCTTTCATGGACAGGAGCGTTCTGGAGGCCGACCCGCATGCCGTTCTGGAAGGTATGGTCATTGCTGCGAAGGCCATAGGATCCCACTACGGTTATATTTACTGCAGGGCGGAATATCCATTAGCGCTGACAAGGCTGAGTATCGCCATAGAACAGGCAAAAGAATACGGTCTTCTTGGCAAGGATATCCTGGGAACGGGATTTGATTTTGATCTTGAGATCTATCAGGGTGCGGGCGCCTTTGTCTGCGGTGAAGAAACAGCTCTTATGACATCGATTGAGGGCAAAAGAGGAGTGCCAAGGCCAAGACCACCGTTTCCCGCTATTTCTGGTCTCTGGCAAAAACCGAGTGTGCTTAATAATGTGGAGACCCTTGCCAATATCGGTCAGATTATATTTAAGGGGAGTGAATGGTATGCCGGCATTGGCACCGAGAGAAGCAAGGGCACAAAGGTCTTTGCTCTCACGGGTGATGTAAATAATGTGGGCCTTGTCGAAGTTCCCATGGGGACTACCCTGGGAACTATTGTCTATGACATCGGAGGCGGCATCCCGGGCGGTAAGAAATTCAAGGCTGCACAGCTCGGTGGTCCTTCAGGAGGAATGCTCCCGGCACAACATCTCAACGCACCCATTGATTATGAAAGTGTCGCGGAACTGGGCGCTATTATGGGTTCGGGCGGAATGATTGTAATGAATGAAGATATGTGTCCGGTTGATATGGCCCGTTTCTTTATGGATTTCTGCCAGGATGAGTCCTGCGGAAAGTGCACACCATGCCGTGAAGGAACCAAAAGGATGCTGGAAATCCTTACCAATATCTGTGAGGGCAGAGGCAAGGAAGGAGATATAGAACTACTTGAAGAGATGGCCGGAGTCATCAAAGATTCTTCCCTGTGCGGACTTGGCCAGACTGCTCCCAACCCCGTTTTAAGCACCATCCGTTACTTCAGGGACGAATATGAAGCACATATAAGAGATAAACGCTGTCCGGCCGGCGTATGCGCGGACCTGTTTAAATCACCCTGTCAGAACGCCTGCCCGATCGGAATGGATATACCGTCTTACGTAGCCCTGATCCGCGCCGGACGTCTTGAAGATGCCTGCAAGGTGATGCTCAGGACTAATCCTTTCCCATCCGTGTGCGGAAGGGTCTGCGACCACCAGTGTCAATCAAAGTGCAGACGAAGTACTCTGGATGAACCTATAGCCATTAAATTCCTCAAGCGTTTTATTACAGATAACTCGGTCAGACCCAAGGTGGACACTATACCCGTTACGAGGAAAGAAAAAATCGCTATAGTCGGCGCGGGCCCCGCAGGTATGACAGCCGCAAAAGACCTGGCGCTGCGAGGTTATCAGGTTGTTGTCCTGGAAGAACTGCCCGAGGCAGGTGGAATGTTGCGTTACGGTATCCCCTCATACAGATTGCCGAGAAACATCCTGAAAGGTGAGATTGACAATATAGCGGCGCTTGGCGTTGAAGTCAGGTGCAATACCCGCGTTGGCAGGGATATCTCATTTGAAAAGGTGAGTGAAGAATTTGACTATGTATACCTGGCCCCCGGCGCTCACAAAAGCCAGAGAATGGGAGTTGAAGGGGAGGACATGGATGGAGTCTTCGGAGGCGTTGAGTTCCTCAGGGATTTTAACATTAATGAAGAAATGTGGTTAAAGGGTGAAAAAACTCCGGGAACCCACGTAGCCGTCATCGGCGGCGGAAATTCGGCTATAGATGCCGCCCGCGTTGCACGCCGTCTCGGAGCTGATGTAACCATCCTTTATCGCCGTTTCAGGCAGGATATGCCTGCTACAGAGGAAGAAATCGAAGCAGCCGAGCATGAAGGAATTAAAATCGAATATCTTGTCGCCCCTATCGAGATAATCGGCAAAGATGGCAAGGTTGCAGGTATTACCTGTCAACGAATGGAACCGGGCGACTTTGACCGCAGCGGAAGGAAGAGGCCCGTTCCAGTGGAGGGTTCCGACTTTACCCTGGATGTAAGCGCAGTTATTGCAGCCATCGGCCAGACACCGGAACTTTCATTCGTCCCTGAAGACAGTGGAGTATCTGTCAACAAGCGGTCCTGCTTTGACCTGACAGAAGGAAGTAAATCTGAAACCACCCGCGAAAAGTTCTTCGCCGGCGGCGATGCCGTAACAGGACCATGGACGGTTGTAGGCGCTATCGCTGCGGGACATCAGTCCGCCGAGGATATTGATCAGGCAATCAGAAACAAAAACGGGGAAGCTCCTTACGAGGCGCCGCCTGAAGAGAAAATCAAAATACCGTTTGAAATTGACGAAGAACCGGAAGAACAGCCCCAGGCCAGGATGCCTGAACTGGACGGCGCAAAGCGAAGATCAAATTTCGATGAAGTAGAACTCGGTTACGCCCTGGAAACTGCCGTTGAAGAAGCAAAGAGATGTCTGAGATGCGACGTTGAAATTTAACAGTAATTGATAGGAGTACAAAATGGATAAAAATATCTCATTAACAATCGATGAAAAAGAGGTAACGGCATCTCCGGAACAGACTATTCTGGAGGTTGCAAGAGAAAACGGTATATATATTCCGACTCTTTGTCATTACGAAGGTACCACAAATCCAGGGGCATGCCGTGTCTGTATCGTCGAGGTTGAGGGTTCGAGAACGCTTGTAGCTTCATGTTGCATGCCGGTGAGACCAGGAATGGTTGTGAAGACTAACACCGAAAGGGTAATGGATGCCCGGAGGTTGGTTGTAGAGTTTCTATGGGCCTCCGGTGATCATAACTGTCTTGAATGTGAGAAAAACGGAAACTGTGAACTTCAGGATCTGATTTACTTAATGAAAATTGATAAACCCCGATTTGAGATTGAATCGCCCGGATATGAAATCGAAGACGCGAATAGCATGATTCGAAGAGATCTCAACAAATGCATTCTCTGCGGTCGGTGTGTAAGAGTCTGCAGTGAAATCAGGGTCAATGGTGTCATTGATTTTTCCATGCGTGGGTCGCAAACAAAGATCGTTCCCGCTTTTTACGATGATTTAGTTGATTCTGAATGTGAATTTTGCGGAGCATGCGTACAGGCCTGTCCGGTCGGAGCTCTGACATTTAAACAGGCAAGGTTTGGCGGACGCCCATGGGAAGTTCAAAAAGTACAGACCACTTGCCCTCACTGCGGAGCAGGCTGCCAGATGGAACTATGGATAAACAATGACAAGATCGGAGCAGTCTATGGCATTGAAGACGATAATACCGAAAACAGGGGACAGCTTTGTGTTAAGGGCAGGTTTGGCCTTGATTTTGTCCACAGCAGGGAGCGCCTGACTAACCCCCTGATAAAGAAAAATGGAGAGCTTAAAGAGGCAAGTTGGAATGAAGCGCTGGATATGGTTGCCTCCAATTTCAAGAAGATAAAGGAAGAATATGGAAGTGATGCCTTGGGAGGCATAGCATCTTCCAAATCTACCAATGAGGATGTTTATCTGTTCCAGAAATTTATACGTGTCTGTCTTGGCACAAACAATATAGACTTCTGTACCCGTTTTTGTCACACACCCAGCGCTGTTGCCCTCTCCCGTGCCTTTGGTGGCGGCGCAATGACAAACTCCATGCGCTTATCCGAAAAAGCGGATGTTATCTTGATATCAGGTCTTAATTTGACCGAGATGTGTCCGGTACCCGCCGCCTTGACCAAAAAACTGGTAACATTCGGTAATCTGAAGCTCATCGTAGTAGATCCGAGAAGGATTAAGATTATAGATAATGCCGAGATCTGGCTGAGCCCGAAGATTGGAACGGATATCGCGTGGACCAATGGTATGATGAATGTGATTATAAATGAAGATCTTTACGATCACGATTTTGTAGAGAGAAGAACGGAAAAATTCGATGAACTAAAAGAAGTGGTTTCCAAATACACTCCGCAAAAGGTGGAAGAAATTACAGGAATCCCTGGAGAAAAGATCATTGAAGCAGCAAGACTCTATGCAAAAGCAGATCGTGCATCCATTTTATATGGCATGGGTGAAACCCAGCATATCTATGGAACAGACAATGTTTCGGCTCTTTGTAACCTCGCGCTACTCACCGGTAATATGGGAAAAGAGGGTACGGGTGTTAATACCATAGCAAAACAGAATAATGGTCAGGGCGCCGGTGATATGGGGTGCCTGCCGCCTATTTACCCCGGAGGTCAACAAGTTTCAAGTCCGGAGGTCAACGAAAAATTCGAGAAGGCATGGGGAACAAAACTTTCCATGAAACCAGGAATAACAGAAGCGGATATGGTAATCACCAAGGGTAAGGTCAAAGGCCTTTATGTAGTAGGCGGCAATCCGATGAGAAGTGGTCCGAATCTCAACAACATCAAGGAAGTAATGGAAAATATGGATTTTATAGTTGTACAGGATATGTTCTTGACCGAAACAGCAAAGGTCGCTGATGTGGTTTTGCCTGCCTGTTCCTTCGCCGAAAAAGATGGAACCTTTACCAACACTGCCCGTTTCATACAACGAGTGCGCAAAGCAATCGATCCAGTGGGAGAGAGTAAACCGGACTGGGAAATTCTATGCGAGCTCAGCAAAAAAATGGGTTATGAAATGAATTATTCTCATCCAGAAGAAATAATGGATGAAATTGCCTCTTTGACCCCTCCCTATGGAGGTGTTTCTTATGACCGTTTGGAAGACGATGGTATACGGTGGCCCTGTCCGAACAGCGATCATCCCGGGACCCTTTATTTATGGAAGGAGAAATTCAACACAGCAAGCGGGAAAGGAGTCTTCTTTTCGGCAGACTACAATCCACCGTCAGAATTGCCGGACGAGGAATACCCCTTCATATTCAGCACAGTTAAAGAACTGTGTCACCTTCATACCGGTTCCTACACCAGATATTCAAAGGCATTGGCTGAACTGTCCCCTGATGACTTATTAGGAGTTAATCCTTCAGACGCGGAAAAACTGGGAATTACGGACGGAGATGATGTAAAAGTAAGTTCACGCAGGGGCAAAATTACCATTGGGGTTAACATCTCAGATCGTATCCCCGAAGGGACGGTCTTTTCCACTTTCCATTCCAATAAAATACCTGTAAACGTCCTGACGATTGACACCCTTGATAAACTTGCTAAGACCCCCGAATTAAAGATTTGTGCGGTTAAAATAGAACCTCTCTAAAGCGGTGCAACCGCCGAAAGAAGAACCAATTTTAATGAGGTAGAGCTTGGTTTTTCCAGGGAAGAAGCCGTCAGGGAAGCCACAAGATGTCTGAGATGCGATGTTGAGATATAAACTGATAGAACGATTTTATACGAGCGTTTCCGTAATGTTATAGTGGAAGGGAAGCGCTCTGTAATAAAGAACAGCAGGGAAAATTAATGTCTTCGGTAACTGTAACGATAAATAATATAAAGGTGGAAATAGAAGAAGGAAGCACCATTCTGGAAGCGGCAAAGAGCGTCGGCGTTAACATACCGACACTGTGTGCCTGGACTGAAATCGGACATACTCCCGGCGCATGCAGGGTATGTGTTGTTGAAGTTGAAGGTATGCCCGCACTGGCAGCGTCCTGTGTGTACCCGGTAAGGGACGGCATGGTTGTTCATACGAATACGGAAAGGGTTCGCGAAGCACGCCGGATGGTCGTAGAACTGCTTCTTGCCGATCATCCGCCGGAGTGCAATTTCTGTGTCAGAAACGGTAATTGCGAACTTCAAAAAGTAGCCGAACAGGTGGGTGTAAAAGAGGTAAGATTCGAATACACCAGGTTCCCTGAAGAAGGAATGATTGATACCTCCAGTTTGGCCATCGTACGTGATACCAGAAAGTGCATTCATTGCCACAGGTGCATAACTGTCTGTGAACAGATTCAGACCGTCTCTGCTCTCACCCCTGCATGGAGAGGTAGCGATGTTCGGGTTGTTCCGGCCTTTAATCTGCCTCTCAATGAGACAAATTGTGTGAACTGCGGCCAGTGTATTATGGCATGCCCTGTGGGCGCTTTGTATGAAAAAGACGATGTGGGTGAGGTCTGGAAGGCGCTTGAAGATCCTTCCAAACACGTTGTGGTTCAGGAGGCCCCTGCCATACGTGCTGCGCTTGGTGAAGAATTCGGCATGCCGCCCGGCTCTCTCGTTACCGGCAAGATGATTGCGGCCCCTCGAAGATTAGGTTTTGACAGGGTCTTTGATACCAACTTCGCGGCTGACTTGACTATCATGGAGGAGGGGCATGAGCTTCTGAAGAGAGTCAAGGAAGGCGGCAAATTGCCTATGATGACAAGTTGCAGCCCTGGCTGGATCAAATTCATCGAGCACAACTTCCCTGATCTTCTGGATCACGTCTCCACCTGCAAGTCGCCTCAGCAGATGTTCGGGGCCATGGCAAAGACCTATTATGCTGAAACAGCGGGTATTGATCCAAAGGATATCGTGGTGGTCTCCATTATGCCCTGCACTGCAAAAAAATATGAGGCAGGCAGGCCCGAGATGTGTGACAGCGGATTTCGCGACGTGGATCATGTGCTCACCACCAGGGAACTTGGTCGTATGATTAAGGAAGGCGGTATTGACTTTGTAAATCTGCCCGATGAAGCCCCCGATGCCCCAATGGGTGAATACACCGGCGCAGCCACGATCTTTGGCGCAACCGGCGGTGTTATGGAGGCGGCCCTTCGGACTGCCTACGCCGTTGTTGCAGGAGAGAGTCTGCAAGATCTTAATATCACACCTGTTCGAGGACTGGAAGCGGTCAAGGAAGCGGCGGTGGATGTTCCGGGACTGGGAGAGGTGAAGATTGCGGTTGCCCATGGATTGGGAAATGCCCGCAAGTTGATGGAAAAAATTCAGTCAGGTGAGGCCGATTATCACTTCATAGAAATTATGGCATGTCCCGGCGGATGCGTGGGAGGAGGCGGCCAGCCCATCCCCGTAAATGACGAGATAAGGATCTTGCGTGCAGGAGCTCTTTATGATGATGACAGCTCGGTTCAGGAATACCGTCAATCTCACGAAAATCCGTCCGTCAAGAAGGCCTATGAAACATTCCTGAAGGAGCCGCTGGGACACAAGTCTCACGAGCTGCTCCACACTCACTACAC
The DNA here is from genome assembly GCA_015222985.1 of Pseudomonadota bacterium. Classification (GTDB taxonomy): domain Bacteria; phylum Desulfobacterota; class Desulfobacteria; order Desulfobacterales. The sequence goes on from JADFWI010000483.1 coordinate 8,353, forward strand.
GCAGAGGGGGATGGATGTGCCACATGAAGGATAAAAATCATTGACGGGCTATCGATTAAAAGGTGTGTTAATTTAAGCAGTTAACTGATGGGCTATCCGCGACAAGCTACGGGGAATTAAACCCTGCAGCTTTCGCATCGTTCTTCATGTAATTAGAGTAATCCGTGTAATCTGCGAAATCTGTGGATTAAAGAAAAGAAGCCTGCCTCTCTCATTAAAGGTTCTTGCACTTACAAGAATCGTTACTCGGAATTCCCATATGCCTGTAACCACGGCGATTGCAACAGCAGATCCTGAAAATGGGCTGCTCATGGGGCTGAACGCAGGCGCTAACGTCATTATGCCGGATTTTACACCTGTTAATTACAGGAAGAACTACAAAATCTACAACAACAAGACACATATAACATTAGAAAGGGCAAAAGAAATAATTCAAAAAGCAAATAGAATAATTTCATCTCACAAAGGTGATACTCTGAAACGTCCATAGCGAGCTTCGCTATGATTAGATGTCTTCATTGCTCAAGAAACTATTCCGGCTCCTCGCTGTTTCGTGCGGGTAAGTTCTTGACAGAAACCCTCTTCACTGATAATAGCGAACAAGGTAATTGTTTCAAAAATAACAAGATTTATCTTAGGAAACAACTTATAGATAATTGCAGAAAA